>JAURHZ010000412.1 GCA_030833025.1 Armatimonadota bacterium | reverse complement strand
ATATCGTCGCTTACCACGTCCTTCATCGGCCTCTTGCCCCAAGGCATCCACCGCGCGCCCTTTATAGCTTATACAAAACAGATAACTCTAAACTAGGAACATGGAATAATCCATGGCACCCTCAGCAGCATCCGGAAAGCAAGCTCTCCGGAAACTACGTCATCTATCATCTAGACAACAAAGCATACGCGCGTCACACGACATAATCGTGTAGACGCCAAACTATCCAGCATAATGCTGGACGATATTCATTACCCAACAAACGGAAGATATGAAATTGTGAAAAGTACAAGATAAACCAAAAGACAATGTCCTTCGGAAAATGGAGGATAGCGGGATCGAACCGCTGACCTACGGATTGCAAAACCGTCGCTCTCCCAGCTGAGCTAACCGCCCAAGCCTAGTGCAGGAATCGAACCCGCCACATGCAGTTTACAAAACTGCCGTTCTAGCCGATGAACTAACTAGGCCAATTCTCCAGTAGAGATTCGAACTCCAACTAAAGGCACCAAAAACCTCTGTGCTACCGTTACACCACCAGAGAACATCAAGCATATTATACCACACATAGCCTGTAGGGGGATCGAACCCCTGGTCTCATCCGTGAAAGGGACGCATCTTAACCACTCGACTAACAGGCCATAAAAAAACTCCTTGAACTGGATTCGAACCAGTGACCGTTCGGTTAACAGCCGAATGCTCTACCGCTGAGCTATCAAGGAATACACTAATATTATACACTAAGAATGCTAATTGTCAAACAAAAAACCGGACAATTTTCATGTCCGGTTTAAATAACGAAAACTAATCCATCAGTGCTTTTAAAATAACAAGAAACGCATAAAGAAATACTACTGCGGTAACAAAAGATAATATTCTAGAAAAAGGACTCGGTTTCATAATTTTTCTCCCACATAAC
>JAURHZ010000411.1 GCA_030833025.1 Armatimonadota bacterium | reverse complement strand
TCTTGAATCTGAGCATCTTTTTCTTGCAAAGCTTCAGTAGCCTGTGCTTTTAGAATTGCTAACTGAGTTTCATACTGGCTTGTAATTTGACCAATACGGTTTTGCAGTTCTTGAACTACTAGTTCTAGCGTTGTTGACATTACATCAATCCCTTTCTAAGGATATTCTCTTTTTCTTTTTCTTTAATCTTTTGTTGCTCAATGTAGTTTTTAATATCATTATATGCAATAAGTTGTAGAACAATCATCCCTAATAAAATAATCTCAACCATTTTCTGGAAACACTCTCTTTAAGAAAGCAAACTTAGGCTTTGCACCAACAATACGATCTATTTCTTTACCATCCTTAAGAATGATATATGTAGGAACTGATTGAATATTATACTTTTCAACCATGTCGTTATCAGAATCAATATCAATTCTTGTAATAGTTAGATCAGGATATTCCTTTTCTACCTCGTCAAGAATTGGATTCATTAGCTTACAAGGACCACACCAGGTAGCCCAAAAGTCAATAACTTCTGTCTTCACTTCTTATCCTTATCTTTTGAATACTTCCAATTAGCCATACTAAAGTTTGGCTTTAAACTATCTTCAACCATTTTTACAATGTCGTGTGCTTCTTCCTCACTCTTTACATTATAAAAGAATGAACGCCTTGTGCCACTTGGTTCTTCAATAATAATTTTTAATTTATCCATGTATAGATTCTACCCCATACCTTTCAATTTGTCAAGTTAATAAGAGCAGTTTATCATCATACTCAGGATGTTTAATTAAACTAGTAAATTAATACCAGCCCTTTTTCTTGAATGCACTCCATGCTCCACAGGGGGTCTCATATCTTTTTTGGATATATTCTAGACCCCAGTTTATTTGTGTTTCTGGATTTGTTCTCCAATCTGCCCCTGCACTCGCCATCTTCTTTCCAGGCAGTGCTTG
>JAURHZ010000410.1 GCA_030833025.1 Armatimonadota bacterium | reverse complement strand
GAGCGCAATGCGTTACAAGTTCGGTGGCCATAATGAAAAACCAAAGGCAAATTAATGAAGGCAGATGCATTAGTTCTATTTGGCGCGACCGGAGATCTTGCAAAGAAGAAGTTATTCCCAGCTCTCTATGACCTTGAAGACTTAGGCGAACTCGATGTTCAAATCTTTGGCGTTGCATCATCCAAGTGGACCCAAGAAGTATTTAAAGAGAATGTAGAACAAGCAGTTCGTGCTCGTAAGCCAGATGTTGATGAAGCAGCGCTCGGCAAGTTGCTTAATGAGATGCAACTGATTGTTGGCGACTACGAAGATCCACAAACTTTCGTTGCCCTTGCTGAAGCAATCAAAGACTTCAAACTTCCAGTAATTTACTTAGCAATTGCTCCTGAATACTTTGCTCGTATCACCGAAGCTCTTGCGATGGTTGGAATTACTCGCCGCGCACGTGTGGTTGTTGAGAAGCCATTTGGTCGCGACTTAGAGAGCGCCAAGGCACTCGATCTTGAGTTAAAGAAGTTACTTCCTGAAGAGCAGATCTACCGTATCGATCACTATCTCGGTAAAGAGGCAGTCGAAGATCTTCTTGTCTTCCGCTTTGCCAACACTCTCTTTGAACCAGTGTGGAACCGCAACTACGTATCAAATATCCAGATCACCATGGCAGAAAGCTTTGGTATCGATGGACGCGGAAAGTTCTATGACGGGGTAGGCGCAACCCGCGATGTTTTGCAGAACCATATTTTGCAGGTACTGACCATGCTGACGATGGAACCGCCCATTGATATGGGTTCTGATGCAATGCAGAACGAGAAGATGAAGGTTCTCTCTGCAATTCGCGATATCAATAAGACCGATGTTGTACGCGGCCAATTCGAGGGATTCCTTGATGAAGATGGCGTCGCACAAAATTCAGATACTGAAACTTTTGTAGCTATGAAGTTATTTATTGATAACTGGCGCTGGGCTGGAGTACCTATCTACCTTCGTACAGGTAAGAAGATGCCCGAGAC
>JAURHZ010000409.1 GCA_030833025.1 Armatimonadota bacterium | reverse complement strand
ACCCTTCACGATGTGGTTCAACAGCACAATTTTGAGCTCTTTGGGGTCTGCTACCAGCGCCGCGCTGCGCTTGCGCCCAAGCATTTTGAACGCAGCATTGCTCGGTGCAAACAAGGTGAATGGACCTTTGCCAGCCAGCTGCTTACGTAAACCTGTATCGTCCAATGCCTTCTCAAGCGTCGTTAGGCCATACGCTTTGAAACTCTCTGACAAAACAGTAGGAGCTGGATCGGCCGCAGGCGCCTGTGCCTGACCTTGTGGACACAAAAACAATGTCGCAAGAATAAGCAGGGGGAAAGCCAGTCTTCGCATATTGGGGGAACCTCCTCGAAGCGATCTGAACCTCGATGCCTCATCGCATCGCAGTTATCAATAGCAGTTTAACCCGAACTCTGGCAAAGCGTCACCAGATGTCACATCAGCACCAGTATGCTATGCAGAATTATCTTAGAAAGTGCGTAGTTAAGGAGTCACGTATCGTGGAATCCCTACATGGCCTCGTCGGTATCGGAACGTGGGAAACCACAGCCGAGTTCAGAAATTTACGCGTCGTCATTTCTGGTAAGACAGCAGCGGCTGTTGCACCGGGTACTGCGCTGTCAACATGTCGTGCATCCCGCGGAACTTGGGAAATCGACCAAGCAATCATCCGCCAGACCAGCACCGCAACCGACACCGTCCTCCTCTTCGGAGAGCCAGAATGGCATGACTACGATTTTCATGTGGATGCCCGAAAAGTTTCTGGGAATGAAGGCTTTCTCATTTACTTCGCCACACCCGATGCTGCAACGCCTAGCCGTTGGAATATTGGCGGCTGGTCGAATTCACGCCACGCACTCCAGTCTCCCGGGATTCCATCTGCGAATAAGCCCGGCAAAATCGAAACGGGACGCTGGTACAACATCCACATTTCACTACGCGGCAATACAGTCACCGCGCGCCTTAATGGCAACATCATCCACAAGGAGTCACGGGCACGTGCTGACACTCGCTTCCCGGATGCACTGCTTCCCGATCTCTTCGCCGACCCCGCC
>JAURHZ010000040.1 GCA_030833025.1 Armatimonadota bacterium | reverse complement strand
AAAAGCATTCCTTCGGATGGCGTACAGCCTGCGGACGGTTCGGGGTTATCGATGTGGAATACGACGACGGCTGAGGCAACTGTCACGCTGCTGACGGTGATGTCCGAGACGAAAGCCTTTCGGGATGCATTGCCAGTTGGTGGCATCGATGGCACCCTCAAAGCCCGCTTTCCCGCTCCTGAGCATCGTGGAAAGGTCCAAGCGAAAACCGGTACCCTGTCCGTCGCAAGCTGCTTAAGCGGCTATGCCACGACGACGAAAGGGGAAACGATTGTCTTCAGCATCCTGATGAACCACTTTGACCGCAAAGCTGGCAGCGCCGCCGCGCGGCGGGCACAAGATGACATCGTTCGCTATCTTCTGAGCCTCTAAGGCGTCTCGGATGGCGAGACGTGCCCAATGACCATCTTGCGCTTACCATCGATAATCATGAAATAGTCGCGCTCAACAGGCTTACCGGTCTTGTCGTTTAGCGTCCCATCCATCCACGTCGTAAATGTCGATGATGAGATTCTGTACGCGGCAAGAACCGCGGGAAACTTTTGTGGCTCGTAGTCGACGTTGATTGCGATGCGCGTTTCATCGAATGCCGATGCTGGCTCCATTTGCCGATTGTTGATTTTACCTTCGGCCTGGATTTGATAGTCTGCGTTGTACTCGACACCGGCATCCAGATTTTCAGGAGCCACACCAAGGGAGATTGCTTCTTTAAAGAGCTCCATCCGAGCCCGGGAATACGCAAAGTAATCATGCGTTGCAATCAGTCCCCAGACTACATTACAGACAGCGATGCCCACTGCTCCCCAGCGGAGAACGTGGATACGCGGCGCATTGTCTGCGGGGGTGACATGTGCAGCCATTAGGAACGGGACAATCAATAGCAGGTAGCGGTCAAACATGTTGTTGAGTGCCAGCCATGGCAGAAGAGAAACACACTGCACGGCGACAAACACCACAAGCGATAATGGAAGGATGCTCGAAACATCAACCTGTGTTCGTGCCTTGATTTTCGCACCCAAGCCACGAAACTGGTTCGCGATTAATGCAAGCGACCCAACATTCCCGATGATGCCAGCGATCGACCACAGGTAGCCAAGATTTGGGACGGCTGAACGGTCTCCAAAGCCATGAACACCTCCGACAATGGCCCCCATTGTTGTCCAGTACTGACCATAAACGGTGAGGCGGAAGATAGGCCCGAACATTTCAATATGGCGGGCACTCATCGGCAGGATAATGAAGACGAGCATCCAGGCGAGTACCAGACCTGCGACTGCCCAGCTAGGCTTGCGGAGCTGATGTCCAAGCAATACTGCGGGAAGTACGAGGAGCCCGGCTGTGATTCCAAACTTGACCATGAATTTGATGGTGATATCTGGCCACCCGATAAATGTCATCAATCCCGCATACGGATCAACGGGCACTGCGTAAGGAAGTTTTCCGATGAGCGCAACGGCAAGTAAACCAGCTGCGATAATCACGAGTGCTGCCGGAATGAGAATGCTCCGCCAGGCAGGTCGAAAACCACTGATCAGCAGCATAGAAACACCAAACGGCAGAATCACATTTTGTCGGTTCAGCGCTGCAAGCAAGGCGAAAAGTGATGCAACCAAGACAGTCTTCCGCTGCAACGAAGCATCACCGGGGCTACGTAATGCTTCCGCAAACAGCGTCCACGAAATCAGACAAAGCGCCATCGTGGGGATATCCGTCAGGAAGGATGGCCCTGCCGCGAGGACCATCGGAGTCCCCATCACCGCTGCCCAGAGCGTGATCGCCGTGCCCACTCCCGCTCCACAAGCTCTGAGGAAGCGGTAGAGAAATCCGGATGCGACTCCGGTTGAGAGAATGCCAACCCAGTGGAGGATGCCATATTTGAAGCCAAGCACCTTAATGATGGCGGCTCCGACGACCATTTGCGGAAGCATCAGCGGGGTGCCCCAACCGTTTAGCTGAATGCGTCCCGTTTTGCCAAATGCCTCTGCAAGGCGTGCATAGGAAAACTCATCATTCATCGGGACATCAAGCATCCCGCCACCAAGAACCAGCATCAAAACGACGGGAAGGACACCAAGAGACCATACGAGCGCGCGCTCATTCTTTTGATGCATTGGTGCAACTGACATAGCTATCCCTCTTCCGAGTCCCCATCGGGTTGAAGCTTCAGCGCAATCGCATAAAGCTCCCGGCGTCCGAGACCGGTCTTGTTGGCAACTTCGCGTGCTGCCTCTTTGGTCGACTTTCCAGCCCGCATCGCGTCGAGTAACAACGTTTCGACTGCGACTTCGTCCGGCCGTTCAGGAGCATCTCCTGTTCCGCCTTCGACGATGATAACGCACTCGCCCCGCGGAGGTTCAGCCTTGTAATGTTCAGCACACTCCGCCAATGTGCCACGGACAAACGACTCGTGGAGCTTGGTCACTTCCCTTGCGACGGTCGCCTGACGGGTTGCCCCAAAGGCTTCTGCAAGGTCGATGAGAGTATCTGCCAGGCGGTGTGGGCTCTCGTAGATAATCATCGTCCGTCGCTCCGTTGCCAGCGCTTTGAGACGTTCTTTGAGATCGCTGGAGCGAGGGAGAAATCCCTCAAAGGTGAACTGTCCGGTTGGAAGACCACTTGCACTGATGGCTGCGATGGCTGCGCATGCGCCGGGTATTGGTTCAACGATGATGCCACAGTCGATCGCAGCCCGGACCAGCTGGCTTCCCGGGTCGCTGATACAGGGTGTCCCGGCATCGGATACCAATGCGACATCGTTTCCCTGTGTCAGCAGCGTGATGAGCTGGATGATGTCTTCCTGCCCTGAATGTGCGTGGTGACTGATGAGACGAGTATCGATGTCAAAGTGACGGAGCAGCTTCCCTGTCACACGGGTATCTTCAGCGGCCACAATATGAGACTCACGGAGGATACGCAGCGCCCGTACGGTGATGTCCTCAAGGTTTCCGATTGGCGTTGCGACGAGACGAAGACGCCCCGGACGCGAAGCGTTCGCATCCAGGGCGGTGTTTTGGGAGGGCTTCCGGCTCACTTCTTTGGTGCAGGGGCTGGAGTTGGTGCCGGTGTTGGTGCGGTCGCCTTCTGTTGTTGCTTCTGAAGAGCCTGCTGACGCTTGGTCATTTCCTGATTCTTCAGCAAAGCCCGCATCTCGTTGTCTTTGTCACCGATTTGACGGTAGAGGTCGCTCAGTTGCTTCCATTGATCCGGGGATGTCAATGCGAGCTTTTCGATTTGCTGAAGCTGTTCCTTGACGGAGTCCTTCTTACCGGTTTTTACAAGCAGACCTGCGAGCTTGAAGCGGGTTTCAGGGAGGTTACGTCCACGAAGGGCAAGCTCAAGCGACTTCACAGCATCATCGAGTTTGCCAAGCTGCTCGTAAATGCCGGCTTTACGCAGAGGCACGGAACCAAGTGGGTCATCGGATGCAGGAATCTTGTCGAGCTCGGTAAGCGCCTCTGCAAGTTTGCCGTTCTTGTTAGGACCGGCTGCCTCACGGATAGCCATCGCCGCACGCATCCCTGGGTCGAGAATCTCCACCGTGAGCTTAGGCTGCTCGGCGGCGATTACTTCACCAACCTTTGATTGCGCGATACGGTCGACGTACTGTTGTACGTACTTGGCGCTTTCCTTGTCAAAGTCCTTGGGGAGGGTCTTGCCTGGGCGCTCACCTTCGAGTTTGACGATGTGATAGCCATAGGTGGTTTTGATCAGATTTGGATTGACCTTGCCAAGACCAGCTTCAAGCGAGCCCTGTGTGAACTCGGGAACGTATTGTGACCCAGGAGCCCAGTCGTACAGACCACCCTTGGCCTTTGAGCCCGGGTCATCGGAGTTTTCCTTGGCCAGCTTAGCGAGGCTTGCAGGATTCTTGACAGCTTCCGCAAGAACCTTCTCGGCTTTTGCCTTCGCTTGGTCATCCGGGAGACCGCCAGGACCAGACTTGATCAGCACGTGACGAACCTGAATATCGGAGTAGGTTCGCTTGACGTATGCAGCATCGATGTTCGCTGGAGGGGCAACCTTCGACTTCAGCCCATTGTAGTAGAGCTCATTCCGCAGCTGGTCCACTTCAATCACGTTCTGCTTGAGTGCGGAAATCGATGAATCTGGATTCATCTTCTTCAGCGCTTCTTCAATCGTACGGTCATCGGATTTTGGGTCTAAGCCAAGCTGGGATGCGATAGCTGAGCGCACACTTTCATCCCACTTTTTATCCCGCATTTCCTCGATTTGAGCATCGGTGACTTCAACTCCAGCCTTCTTCGCAGCTTGCACAATGGCCTCGCGCCCCTTGTACTGCTCAACAAGCATCAGGCGATACATGTCCTGAATCTCAGGCGTTGGGGCGCCCATCATGCCGCGCATTTGTTGCTCGAGCTGGCGGTCGAGCATCGACTTAGTGATCTTGGTGTCACCGATTTTTGCAACGGCTTTTTCATCATCCGCAGCGCGCTTCGCAGCGCCACCACCGAGATTGGCTCCGAGTCCACTGTAGACGACACCAATCAGCAGGGGCACCGCGAGCACCGCGATGACCTTGGTTCCGTGCTTCTCGACGAAGCGCTTCATAGCCATGATGGACATGTAAAATCTCCTCATCTGCCTGCCGGCAGACATAACCCCCTATTTTGCGACAATTGGGCGCTTTTCGCCACGCATCCGTGTTTTCGGATTTAGCCAACAAGCTGCCGCATGACCGAAAGGCAAGCTTGGCTCGCCGCTGCGGGGGGCATCATCAGCTGTTTTCCAGTGTGTTTCCGCCTGAAACGATTCGTGAAATCCAATCACGATTGCGAAAATTGAGCGTATTTCGCCAAGCATCCGTGCCTGCGGATTTAACCGAGAAGCTGCCGCATGACCGAAAGGCAAGCTCGGCTCGCCGTTTCGGGGTTGTTATCATCAGATTTCCAGTGCGTCTCTAAGGCAATGCTTCCCGAGTAACCATCCGATGCCAGTGTGTGAAAGAGCCCAGGATAGTCGCCATTACCAGATCCGATACACGCCCAAACCCGTGAACCATCCTCACCAACGCTAACATCCTTGAGGTGAATATGAACCATCACATCCTTGCAGGCATCGTAGCCATCAGGAAGAGTCGCCTCGCCAAGCATCATCGCATTACCAGGATCCCAGACCATCTTCAGCCATGGGGATGCGACAGCGCGTACAACATCCGCCGTTTCCGCGGCTGTCCCCAAAAGGCACGCATGCTCATTTTCGAGGAGGAGCGTAACCCCGGATGCCCCGGCGATTGCGGCAGCTTTCGCCAGAATCTCGACAATGGCAATACGGCGAGCAGACGACAAGTCTCCCTTACGCCAGAAGGCGAACACACGCATGTACTGGGTTTTGAAGCGTAGAGCAAGCTCAATGCAGCGATCAAGGAGGGGCCATTGGTCGCTGAGCGTTCGCTCTGCGGCGTTGTGCGTGGCTCCAGCCGCATCCGTTGCCCCAACGATATCGAGGTTGCACTTGAACAGCGGGGTATCAAGGCAGTCAACCGTCATCCCAGCCGCGGCTAGGTCAGAATCTACGCGGGCAAGGATGGCATCGTCTGCGTCCACGATGTAAACGCCGTAGACATTCCGCAGCTCACAGGATGTCGCGCCGTACTCTTTGAGCACATCCAAAGCGACGTCCAGATCCTGTGAAATCTCATCCGTGATTGCCGTAATACGCATTGACAAAGCCCTATCCTCCCGTAAATCCATAGGATTCTACTACGCTGGCCCGAGGCAGTAAGGCACATCAAAACAAGGTTTTTTCAGTTATTTTTCACCAAATGCCCGTTTACCCCTTGCGGAGCCCCTTTTACGGCGGTATTCTTCTCCCTGCGTCAAGCATGCGGCTGAAGGCTGAGGGCGAATAGCTCAGCGGTAGAGCGCCTGTCTTACAAACAGGTGGTCGGGGGTTCAAATCCCTCTTCGCCCACTTTTGATTGACGCAATGGTTGTGGAGGAGTAGCTCAGTCGGTTAGAGCGCCGCCCTGTCACGGCGGAGGCCGCGGGTTCGAGCCCCGTCTTCTCCGTTTTCCACGCCACCTTAGCTCAGTTGGTAGAGCAGAGGACTGAAAATCCTCGTGTCACTGGTTCGAGTCCGGTAGGTGGCACCATTCGTAGACCCTCGTTTTTAGCGAGGGTTTTGATTGTTTTAGAGCCCATGGATTTTTTCCACGGGCTCTAGCCATTTAAGCATCGAGTAGGTCAAACCTATTCAAGCACCAGATATGCCGACGCAATATCATCTGGAATCAGAACTAAACATCACTCGAATATTCCGCTCGCTTCCTTGCCTGTCCGCGTCGCATTGTCGTGTGGTACGTTGGATTCATGCTTGCTAGCTATCGCCCGCTTTTGATCCGCTATGCCGCGATGGTCACCGTAGGGCTGGTTGTGATGAATGTCGGTGTTACGTTGATAGAACGAAACAATCCGGCACGTGTTCTGGCTGGGCGCCTGCAACAAGCATCTCAGAACGACTACGTCTTCATCGGCAACTCATTGATGGCAGCTGGCATCGACACAGGCGTTTGCCAAAAGCAACGCGTAGCGTGCATGAATGCTGGCATTGGCTCCACGCAGACATCGGAGCATGCAGCAATTGCTGAAGAAGCAATCGCAGCGGGAATTCGCGGCAAGGTTGTGTATGGTTTTATGGATCTGGCGTTATCAGAATCACCAGAGCCGGGCTGGAAAGGAAACCGGGCAATTGCCTTTCATCTGAAGAGGATCAGTATTCCCGAATCCTACGGCCTTTCGGCGATTTCCGGCATGGAGTTCACGTTTCGCAAAATCATCCCTGTATTGACCTATCAGGACTCCCTGTGGGCCAAGGTAGAGCGGATCCGACGTGTGATGACTGACAAAACGCTCCAGCGGCGGAGCACATCGAACGCATTTGGTCGTGCAAGTGACTTTTCCGCCCTCGAGGATGGCTCATCTGAGCGGTTTGCCGCACGTGTCCATAAAGCAATGGCAAAGACATCGTTGCTGTGCCCAGAAGTAAATCGAATGCTGGATGCCTCGACCAAAGATGGCCGTGAAGTGGTGTTTGTCGTCATGCCGATGCCAGCCAAGCATAGAAATGTCTACTACCGGACACCGGACTGGCAAGCCTATCTTGACCGTTTAGCAACGGAGCTGGATGCCCGTGGTGCCCGCTTGGTGAACATGGATGAAATGGCGGTAGATAGCGACTTCACCGATGCCGTCCACTTGAGCCCGACCGGAGCAACTGCGTTTACAGAGTTTCTACTGCCGGAGCTTGTGCGCGCCAGAATACCCCGCACTGGCAATTCCGTTGGTAAAAGCCGTATTGACGACTGATTGTGACCGCTTGGGACTCTCCAAGCTAAACGTACAAAAAGGGCACATGCCATCCGGCAGTGCCCTATTCGATATCCACAAGTCAAAGCTAGTCTGCTAGTTGCTCTTCCGTTGCGTGAATCGCCCAGCTGCCTCCGGTGAGGAAGCCGCCATCCACGGCGAGCATCTGCCCCGTCACATAGTCACTGGCATGGCTGCATAGGAAAATGGTCGCTCCCACCAAGTCTGCTGGCAGGCCACGCCGGCCAGCGGGAATTCGGTCAAATATCCATTTCTTGCGTACTCGGTCACCAAACAAGCCAGCAGTCGTCAGAGGCGTGTCGATGAACCCCGGAGCAATGCCGTTGACTTGAATATTGTGCTTTGCAAGTTCGGTCGCCATGCTCTGCGTCAGCTGCCCCACAGCTCCCTTTGTCATCCCGTAAACAGACAGCATCCCAAGACCGCGGAAGGTCGTCATGCTTCCAATATGAAGAATCTTCCCGCCACCTGCTTCGCGCATGTACGGAATAGCCGCCTGACTAATCCAGTACAGCGAATCTAAGTTGACGGAGCGGATGAGCTCATAGTCCTCTTCTGTGACATCCTCAATCTCCTTGCGGCGATTGGTTCCTGCACAGTTGATGACGATATCGAGTCCACCAAGGAGATCTGCGGCCTGCTGCACAAGGCTCTGCGCCGTCGAACGCTTTCCATCAAGCGCGAGACAGACTCCATGGGCTTCCCCTCCCGCGGCACCGAGCAGCTGCAGCGTTTCATCAATCTTTGCTTGGTTCGATCCATGCACCACAACCCGGGCGCCAACACTGATCATCGCAAGCGCTTGAAGCTGCCCGATTCCACTGCTGGAACCTGTGATCAGAACACGCTTTTCATCGAGTCGGAAAAGGGATGCAATATCCATTGTTTCGCGGAATTCCTTTAATGCCCTGGATTCCCCAAGGCGGCACTTTAGAGTATTTTGTGTACCCTCGATTCAATGGTACAACATCGGGGATATGCGTAACTCCGGATTGTCCATACGGCTGCTCGCCGCCTGTCTCCCCCTCCTAACCACGATCACGGCCCTCGCCGTCGCGCCGCCAAAGAAGACAGTACAAAGTCCGGTCACTCCCCAATACAACCGTGATGTTCGCCCAATCCTCTCAGACACGTGTTTCCCCTGCCATGGCCCTGACAGCGCAAAGCGCAAAGCGGGCCTGCGACTAGACATCCGAGAGTCTGCACTTGCGCAAAAAGCCATCGTCCCCGGCACACTGAGTGGTACCGTCTGGAACCGTATTACCAACACATCGCCTGACCTCCTAATGCCTCCGCCTGCCGCCCACAAGCCGCTCACACCAGCACAAAAAGCAACAATAAAGGCATGGCTCCTCGCTGGTGCCAAATATGAACCTCACTGGGCTTACACACCGGTTAGCAAACCCACCGTTCCCGGGGCATCCACAGGCCTCAGCCCCATCGATGCCTTTCTCAACCAACGCCATAAACAGCTTGGTCTGACACAAGCACCGCAAGCGGATCCGGTTACCCTCATCCGCCGCGTTACGCTAGACCTTACTGGTCTTCCCCCATCCCCGGATGACATCAAGGCCTACCAAGCTAACCCGACATCAAAGGCATACAACGCCTATGTTGACCGCCTGCTGGCATCGGATGCCCACGCCGAGCGGATGTCTGTGTGGTGGCTGGATCAAGTCCGCTACGCCGATACAGTGGGCTTCCACGGTGACCAAAATCACAATGCATGGCCGTACCGCGACTGGGTCCTAAATGCCTTTAAATCCAACATCCCGTACACCACCTTTGTACGCGACCAGCTAGCCGGTGATCTGATACCCGGCGCATCCGATGCATCCCGTACCGCGACATGCTTCAACCGCCTCAATATGGTCACCCGGGAGGGCGGCGCGCAGCCCGGTGAGTATCTCGCAAAGTACGCGGCAGACCGTGTCCGCACCGTTGGTAGCGCTTTTCTAGGATCGACCATCGCATGTGCCGAATGCCACGACCACAAATACGATCCATTCACAGCGCGAGACTTCTACAGCATGGCCGCATACTTTGCCGACATGCGCCAGTGGGGTGTGTACGCCGATTACAGCTATACTCCCGAGCCTGAACTCCGCGGCATCAATAACGACTCCCCCTTCCCGCCAGAAATCGTCGTGACCAGTAAGGCACTCACCGGCCGCATCGATGAAGAACTTAGCGCCATTAAGAACATCGCCACAACTGTTCCCGATTCCGATCCCCGCTACATGGCCTTCCTTGCCAAATCTGGCCAATATCGTGATCTGAACGGCGATAAACCGCAGCTGACCCTGAATGCACCAGATGGTAGCGATTGGCATACCCCCGCAAAGACAGGACTGGTCGTCGATGTCCCACGCTCAGCGGTGATGCTCGCTGGCATCGAAGTCACCATCAAGCAACCTCAAACACCGATCACAGTGAATGTCACTCTGAAGCAGGGCAACAACAACCTCCCGTTCTGGCACGGCATCGGTGCTCCCCATACCCCGATCACACAAAATGGATTTGAACGCATCGGGATTCAATCTGGATGGCGGATACAGAGCAAGCCATCACAAGGAGAGGCAAAAGCGATTTACTGGCTTCCGCGAACAGCCTTTACAAGCGCGGGCCCTATCAAGATCACCCTTACAGGCACAACAAGCGATGTCCGCATCAAGACCATCCCTGTGCACGCGGTGCACCCGGATACCTTAGAGCCTCAACGTGAGCAGAACGCAAAGGTGGCATTTTTACTTTCCGGCGCGGGCCTTGAAGGCGTCACTGCTGACATTTCCGACCGCCTACGCAGCATCGTGCAGTCGCGTGGTGGACGGACTCCCGTGATGGTGACCGAGGCAACAAACAAGCCCCGGCAGGCACGAATACTAGCGCGTGGAAACTGGATGGACACTACCGGCGCACTTGTCAGCCCGGCTACACCGACATTTCTAACGAATGCAAAAGTGAATGTCGCACAGCCGGCATCTCGTCTTGACCTCGCCAACTGGATCACCAGCCGTAACAACCCGCTAACAGCTCGGGTTCTCGTAAACCGTTTTTGGAGATTGTTCTTCGGCACTGGAATCTCGGCATCCGTGGAGGACTTTGGAGCACAAGGCGAAGCACCAACCAATCCGGCGTTGCTCGATTGGCTTGCATCGACATTCATGGACCGGGGCTGGAATATGCGCAGCATCATCCGGGAAATCGTGACATCCGATGCCTATAAACGGTCATCCAAACCCCTCCCGGTTCATGTCGAGAAGGATCCACAAAACCGCTATTTTGCGCGGCAAAGCCCACGCCGCCTGGATGCGGAATTCATCCGAGACAATGCGCTTGCGATCGCAGGAATTCTCGACACACACGTTGGCGGCCCACCGGTAAAGCCATTTCAGCCGGCAGGTTACTATGCAAACCTCCAGTTTCCGGACCGCGATTACATTGTCAGTACCCGTGGAGACCAGTATCGTCGCGGACTTTATACGCATTGGCAACGGACATTTTTGCACCCGGGACTTGCTGCATTTGATGCCCCGAGCCGCGAAGAAGCCTGCCCGGTACGGACCGAAGCCAACACTCCACAGCAGGCACTGACATTGCTAAATGACCCGGTATATGTCGAAGCGGCGCGTGGGCTTGCGAACCTGATGTATGCATCTATCAAGCCTAGTATCGATAACGATGATGCCCGTCTGAATTGGCTGATGCAGCGGGTTCGTGGAACGGCCGCGTCATCTACGGAGCGGATGCACTTGAAGACCATCCTCACGGAATCCCGTAAGGCATATACAACCAATGAACTCCCAGGAAGAGAGCTGCTGCGAATGGGAAGCCTACCAAGCCGTATCGATGTCGACCCAATTGACCTGGCCGCTTACACCAATGTCTGCCGAGTGCTCCTAAACCTCCACGAAACGATTACAAGGTATTGATGATGGACTTGAATATCCACGCAACCACCGCCCGTCGGGCTTTTCTGCAGCGCTCAGCATTTAGTATTGGGAGCATTGCTCTGGGGCAGCTGCTAGCCGATGCAGCACCGCCCGTACCGAATCGTATAAGCGTTCCCGGTGCCCTTCCGGTCCTCCACAAGCCCCAGCGCATCAAACGCATCATCCACCTTTGCATGGCGGGTGGCCCCAGCCAGCTCGAGACCTTTGACTGGAAGCCGGAGCTGAAAAAGCTGCACGGCCAGCCGTTTCCGAGTTCCTACACCAATGGGCAACAGCTCGCACAGCTGCAAAACACGCCTCTTCTGGCACGCGGTCCATTTACCGAGTTCACCCGTCACGGCAAGAGTGGCATTGAAATATCAAGCCTTCTCCCGAACATCGCGCGGCATGCCGATAAGCTTGCGGTCATCCGCTCGATGGTCACAGAGCAAATCAACCACGATCCCGCACACGCCTTTTTCAACTCAGGTTCGATTCTTAAGGGCCGCCCAAGTATGGGCTCTTGGCTTCTTTACGGTCTTGGAAGCGAGTCCCGTGACCTGCCAGGGTTCGTGGTGCTTGCATCACAAGGCTCATCGGATGGCGTGCAGCCCGTCTCCGCCCGTCAGTGGTCCGCGGGCTTTCTCCCTAGCCGTTACCAGGGAGTGCCTTTTCAAGCCAAAGGGGATGCCGTCCACTACGTCGCAAGTCCGGGTGGTAATCCCCGCAACCTAGAGGAAAAGCTAGTCCAGTCGATCAATGCCATTAATCGTGAGCGCGCCGTACAGACACTTGACCCTGAAGCCGCCACACGCATCGCACAGTACGAAATGGCCTTTCGGATGCAGCTCTCAGTCCCCGAACTGACCGATATGAAGGATGAAAAACCTGAAACGCTCCAGCGCTACGGCGTCAAGCGTGCCGGCGATGGAACATTCGCAAGCAACTGTCTCCTTGCAAGGCGTCTGCTCGAGCGTGGCGTCCGCTGTGTGCAGGTCTATCACCGCGCTTGGGATCATCACCGCAACATGGAAGTTGCGATGCCAATCGCTGCCAGAGAAACGGATGCAGCCTGTGCTGCGCTACTAGATGACCTGGAACAGCGCGGGATGCTGGATTCGACACTGGTTGTCTGGGGAGGCGAATTTGGCCGCACGCCGATGGGCCAGGGGACAGGTCGTGACCATCACATCAATGCGTTCAGTATCTGGATGGCGGGCGGTGGAATCAAGGGTGGGACTGTTTATGGTTCCACGGATGAGCTGGGATATCGCTCAGTCGAAGATGTTGTCACCGTACATGACCTGCACGCGACGGTTCTACACCTCTTTGGTATTGACCATGAGCGATTTAGCGTGAAGTTCCAAGGTCTGGATGCTCGTCTGACGGGTGTTGAACCAGCAAAGGTCGTCCGCGGGGTGCTTGCCTAGTTTGTGATTGCACTCCGTTAGCGTAAACGGATCCAGCGACGTGCTTTCATTTCAAAGCGCGGCAGGCTACCGCTTTCCACGACCTGAACAGGGACGCGCAACGCGAGGGCCGCACGCAGCGCGTCCTCAATCACCCGCCGTTCAGCATCTGGTTCGGTTACGCTTGCAGCAAACTCAAC
>JAURHZ010000408.1 GCA_030833025.1 Armatimonadota bacterium | reverse complement strand
AACTTTGCATATGGGCTCTCAAAGTCGCGGCGAACCCAGCGGACGCCATCCACAGAAAGCTCAGCAGCCTTGATCTTCGACTGGGACTTTGCCGTGAAGGAGACTTCAAGTGGAAAGACACTTGGAGAAACAATCTCACCAGCAATCGGGCGGAGTACACGGAGGTCAGCAGCAGTGCCACGGACAATTGGTGCCTGCTGTGCCATCGCTGGCGTAGCTCCGACAACACCCAACATTGCAAGCGCTGCGGCCGAAACCATTTGAGTCTTCATAGTGCGCATTTCCTTATTCAAACTATTCAAACTATTCACTATCGCGACCAACTTGACTGGCTATTCCGTCTTGCCCTTAAACAGAGCAACGATCGCCATCGCGTGACCATGACCAAGCTGAAAATCTTCTTTCAACCACGCGACGATTACGCCAGCCTTCACACCATCTTTGAGGACACCGTTCTCGAGGAAGCCTTTAGCCTCACCAAGTGCCTTGAAGTCCTCCGGGCTCTTGCCCGTCTTTGCCTGAATGTTGCTAATGTATGCTTGAAACGACATTTGAGATCCTAGCGTTTTGTATTGTTGAACGAAAAAGTCCCGTTTAACATCACCCACACAGAGACCAATGCGAAACAGCCATACACCGAGCATCGTGAGCGTAACACGCGGGCTCCAACACTGTCAAATTTATGGTCGGCGAATTGTCTACCAATATTTATTGTTTTCAATGCCCGGGACAATCTCCCTGACACCCGCCCATATTCGATGGACATTCCAGGGAATCCTTTACGCTACGACATCACTGTGATGGATTTCACCCGCATCCCCTACCGTAGAATACGCCGTGAATCATTCGACCACGCTCCCTGACATCTCCAAACTCCGCTTTGCAGCCTTTGACATGGATGGCACCCTCCTCGGTCCTGACCATGACATGCATCCTCAAAACATCAAAGCGCTCGACCGCCTCCGGGACCACGGAGTCCATGTCCTCCTCGCCAGTGGCCGAAATCACGATAACCTCTCCTCCTGGTACCGACGCCTTGGCTTGACAGGCCCAATCGTCAGTGGGAACGGCGCCCTCGTCAGAGACTTTGCATC
>JAURHZ010000407.1 GCA_030833025.1 Armatimonadota bacterium | reverse complement strand
GATGTGGAACAATTTCAAATGCTTACCGACTACACGGTGGTCGCGGCGCTTGGCTTCTTCAAGCTTGATCAGGTAGCTGTCAAGCTCATCCTGAGTCTCAAAGGCAACACCATAGACACGGGTTAGCTGCTCATTTTCAGCCTTGCCACGCCAATATGCACCCGCAATAGACATCAGCTTGAATGCACCAATCTTGCCGGTGGATTCAATGTGGGGACCCTTGCACAAGTCGACAAAGTCACCCTGCTGATAAAACGAAATTTCGGCTTCATCCGGGAGATCATCGATCAAGCGAACCTTAAAGGTTTGCGACAGCTCCTCGCAGCGCTTTCGCGCCTCTTCACGAGGCTCAGACCAACGCACCATCGGCAAATCAGCCTTTACGATTTGACGCATCCGGGCTTCAATCGCCGGAAAGTCATCCTCAGAAAGCTGCTGTGGAAGCTGGAAGTCGTAGAAAAAGCCATTGTCGATGACCGGACCGATACCCATTTGGGCCTCTGGCATCCGCTCACGTATTGCTTGGGCGAGGACGTGCGCCGTGGTGTGACGCATGCGGGAAATGAAATCGGATGGCGATGAAAGCTCATCCACAGACGAAGGTTGGGACACTCTAGTTGTCTCCCTTACAAGAGGATGTTTTTAGAATATCACGGGGGTGGGCAGGGTAAATCATCGTTAGACCCACCCACCAGAAGGCTGGAATCATCGCCTATGGGATGTTGACATCCGCCCAGACGATTCTCCGACGCTTCCACGTGTAGACGGCAGTGACTTTGTTTGGTCCGCTGGTTTCGATGGTTGGATAGCTGAACTCGGACTGTGGCTCTGTCTCGAGGTCACAGACCTTGGTGAAGGTTTCGCCATTGTCGTTCGAAACGAGGATGCTGATGGGAGAGCGGTCTGGCCAGACGCCACGCGGGATGGGGTTACAGCACAGAACAACACGGCCATCCGGCAGCGTGCAGACATCCACGCCACTGTTGTTGTGCGGGACCGGGATGCGCCGAAATGGTGACCATGTACGGCCATCATCGGATGAATCAGAACGGCCTATCCATCCGCTGGTTGTACGGCAAAGCATGTGAATTTGTCCGGCGCCAGACTCCCACA
>JAURHZ010000406.1 GCA_030833025.1 Armatimonadota bacterium | reverse complement strand
GCTCCGGTTCCACCGTACGAAACCCCGGATGCTCGGTAAACCACTTTGCCGCGCGACGCATCCCCTCGGCAAAGCCAATCGATGCTGCAAATCCTGGGACAAAGCGCTTGATCTTGCTGTTATCAAAGACAACACTGATTGCCTTGTCGCCGAGAAGCGTCCCTTCCCAATCGGGGTAGGCCTTTGCCAGCGTCTGACTTGAAATCTCAACTGGGATGTAAGGGACATTGAACGCTGCTGCGGCCATTTCATACGCCTGGCGCCAAGTGATGGATTCATCGGATGTGATGTGAAACGCATGCCCAAGGGTTTGCGGATTCCCGAGGAGCCCCACGAGGCCGAAGGCAAAGTCATCGGCGTGGGTAATCGTCCATAGCGATGCACCATCCCCGGGGAGGATGACTGCCTGCCCGCGTTTCATCCGGTCGATGATGGTAAATGGGTGCGTCCAGCTATTGAGAATGAGCGGGATATGGTGGTCGCCGTAGGTCAGCGATGGCCTGACGGTGACGAGTGGGAAGTTTGTTTCGCGCGCTGCAGCATCGAAGGCTAGCTCTGCTGCGATTTTCTTCCGGCTGTAATCCCAATGCGGATTTGCAAGGGGTGTGCTTTCGGTGATGAACGGGCTGCCCGCAGGTTTTTTGTAGCAGCTCGCAGAGCTGATAAAGACATATTGATCGGTTCGGCCCGTCCATGTCTCAATAGCCCGGGCTGCATCATCGGCATCAAATGTCAGAAAATCCACCACAACATCAAAGTGGCGGTAGCGCACTTCACGGGCCAGATTGCCATCCTCGATGCTTGTGACAAGGATAGGCTCAACGCCATCGGGGAGGGGACGATTTCCACGTGTGACGCACGTCACCGCGTGGCCGCGCTCGAGGAGGAGCTTGGTGACGGATGTCGAGATTATGCCGGAGCCACCAACCAGACAGATTTCCATGGAATGAGTGTAACGCCAGACGATTTACGGCGGTATGTCTGAGTGACGTTGTAAAAGTTTGTCGCAAGAAACATCGGGTTTTATACGGGGGCAGCCGTACTATAAATCTGTACGAGATGTCAAAATTCACATGTGAAATGTTGATAACTCATTGCTAGTGCAACTAAGGGTAGGATAGCAGCTATGGCATCTCCA
>JAURHZ010000405.1 GCA_030833025.1 Armatimonadota bacterium | reverse complement strand
ACTGATTAGACTCAAGGTTTCGTAATGAGACTAACCAGCCCGGTGGGTATGAGCACCGCCGGGCTGGTTTTGCATTTAAGCAGCTGCGGGCGGAATCGGCGGTCCGCCCCTACACGGACAAGCTCGTGATCAGGTTTGCGGTTTAATCAGATTCAGGCGGAAACCTTATTTGGAAGGAAACTTACTGTGTTAGAAAAGTATTCGACAACCGTTCAGTATTTCATCCGCCGGGGTGAAGCGAGATTGCTCTTAGAATCTGCCAAGCAGATTTTTGGTACACCTGAGCCACAAATCATCGAGAAAGTCGATGAGGCTACATCCGAGAAGTTGCTCGCATGGAACACGCGACTTCGCACTGCACAGTCGTGGAGTGAGTTGATTACCGATTAGTATCAAGGTTTCGTAGTGAGACAAACCAGCCCGGTGGGTATGAGCACCGCCGGGCTGGTTTTGCATTTAAGCAGCTTCGGGCGGACACGGCGGTCCGCCCCTACGCGGAGAGGCTCGTGATCAGGATTGCGGTTTAATGATGAACAGGCGGAATCTATGTTTGGAAGGAAAATATCTGTGTTAGAGAAGTACTCAGTAACCCTTCAGGGTGTAATCCGTCGGGCAGAAGCGAGGTTGCTGTTAGCGACAGCAGAACCTGTTTTCGGCGAACCGCCTCAGGATATTCTTAAGAAGGTCAATGACGCAAATTCGGAAAAGTTGCTCGATTGGAGCAGGCGTTTGAGAACCGCACAGTCATGGAGTGAGTTGATTACCGATTAGTCGAAATTCTTTGTGAATTGATAAACCAGCCCGGTGGGCATGAGCACCGCCGGGCTGGTTTTGTGTTTAAACAGCTGCGGGCGGACACGGCGGTCCGCCCCTACGCGGAGATTTATCAACGAAGCCGTGTGCGCAATACGAGAAGCAGCTCACCGTCATTACACATCCGTGGAACATCCGAGCGAACAGCGTATAGACGAAGGGCATCACCACGGGAGGGCACAGCGGCCCTCCCCTACACAGAGGTTTCTAGATGTTTCGGCCATCCCAATATGGGAATTTCCTCCCGTTTGTAGTAATCACCACATTTTTTACGATTAGTAACTAGGTGTTGCTCCAATGCAGCATCTAGAAAGGAATGTGTAGGTGATGAAACGTGCAAAACAGCTACGATGCAACATTCAAGGTTCTGGTTGATCACAGT
>JAURHZ010000404.1 GCA_030833025.1 Armatimonadota bacterium | reverse complement strand
CTACAACTTCGAACATCGGCATAAAGGAATAACCTATGTCACTCCAGCTCAGCGACACGAGGGCCTAGATGTCGAAATCCTGAAAGGGAGAGCTGAAGTCTACGAAGCAGCACGACAATAAAACCCGAACCGATGGCCAAACAATGTGCGACAGTGGAAACACAAAAATTCGGTCACGCTCAACGGTCAAAAGGAGCCTAAGATAAAAACAAACGCAGCGTAGTTAACGACAACTATCCTGAAATCCACCGGAGCGATTCTAATCAGATCACTTATCTGACTGGGTGCGAAAACTGGTTCACAGGCGCTGCAATGTACTTTCGCAAAGCGTTGCCGGTACCGTGCTCAGGCGTTCAGAAACTAAATATCTATGGCTGCCCCAACGCAGAAACAATATGCGGTGAGTCCGTTCTGGGGATTGCGGACGTCTGGGTAAACGTTCCGTCATTATCCCCATCGTTTCTAAATGATTGTAAATCACAACAGGCATTTGTTCTCGACGTTGCGCATGCGGGAATCATCGCTGCATCCAAACGCTTTGCGTTTGATGTAGCTGTTTTCGATGAAGCGAAGCGTTACGTTGAAGAAAATGACTTCCAGTTGAGTTACCAAATAGGCAAAT
This sequence comes from Armatimonadota bacterium, assembly GCA_030833025.1. Classification (GTDB taxonomy): domain Bacteria; phylum Armatimonadota; class Armatimonadia; order Armatimonadales; family Armatimonadaceae; genus CAIRTT01. The sequence continues at coordinate 682 of JAURHZ010000404.1, read as the reverse complement.
CAAAGGCGTCTCCAGACAGACAGCACATTGCGGCAGTTTTTTGTCGATACGACAATCAGTACATTTGTGAACTGCGTGTGATGAAGAAAGACGGAACACTTGATTGTGTCGTTCATTTTGCGAATGGTAATGAAGATAGCATTGGCCAGCTTCGATGGGATGGGTATGACAAAATCCGTATACCACTAACGGCCATTTCAGGGGATGCGCACTGGGAATATGACCTTGGTACCAGAGTCAGATTCGTATTCCCGAAATCTGAGATTGGTGATCCGCATTATTTGTATCAACATGCGATATTGCTCCTTGATGGAGCATTCGTAGTGCCTGATACCATCGCAGGGCTAGACTTACTTGAGCGTTCTGCAAAGGCGGGATATAAACACGCGATACGCCGCATGCTACGTGAGCAGCATAACCAAGCCATGCAAGCAGAGCACCCGGACGAGCGTTTGTAACTGGCAACTTTTGCGCGTGGCTGGAGACAACAAACGTTACTGCTTTGTCCAGATTCACTAAACGATGCCAACAAATCACTTCAAACTATCGAATCTACCAAGCGCCTCGCGAAAACGAGACTTGTGGCTGCAGCATGGGATTGGATTCATAATCTTCCAAGATGTCCGCGACTAAGCACTGCAATAAATCGACCGCTTTGTTGCAGAGGCTGAAAGTGCAAACT
>JAURHZ010000403.1 GCA_030833025.1 Armatimonadota bacterium | reverse complement strand
TAGGTCGAGAGAGCCATCCGGGGGGATAATCCCCATCTTGCGCGCAAAGTTCGTGCGCTCACGGTCGCCCCCGTACCCGCCCAGCGGTGAAATCCAAACCGCCAGCTTCGCTCCCGCAGCTCGCATCCGCTTCGCGAGCCCCGTAAAGCCCCCCGGAAACTTGCGCAAGTCCTCCGCCCAGAGCCCACGACCCGTGTCATCCCAGCCATCATCCACCAAATACGACTCCACATTGACGCCGCGCTTCTTCACCAGCTCGCGGTTATAGGCATCAATCACCCGCATCAACCGCTTCTCATCCACCCCAAAACCGAGGTCATACCAGCAGTTGTAATGCAAAAATGGCTTGCTCGGACGCGCGCGCTCATGCTCAACATAATGCAGAAATGCACGTCGCAGCTGGCCCGCCGGCGCAACGCCCATCACACTCCCAAAGCTGTATTTGTCGCTCTTGCTAAGCGGAAGACTCGCCCCAAAACCGATACGCGCACGGTCCGGACTCAGCGCATTCCGACATCCCGGCAGCTCAACACCGAAGAACAAATCACTCGCCACGACAGGACATCCCGGAGCGGTGCCCATGGTCTGCGGGGATGTCACATGAACATCCATAAACTCAAGGCCCGTCAGCAGCGTGGCCTGCTTGCCTCCCTGAACATCGATGCGCTGGCGGATAAACCCACAGCCCGCACGCAGTGTGGCCGACCACTTAATCGTAATGCCCCCTGGCCCGATAAGGTTGGCGCTCAGCGTGGATGTTCCCGGTGCGTTGACCACCACCGGATTTCCGACCAGCTTGCAAGCACTCGCAGGGATATCAAATGCCGGATAAGGCTCGAGGTTTGCTCCGATCACACGCTCGCCCGCGGCCGTGACCACATTAAAATTCGATGGCTTATCACGCACACCCACGAGCACAAAGCGCTTGGCCTCCTCCCAGATCACGGCAATCGCCGGCGCCCAGGACATCCCCGTGTCGCTCCCCTTCGCAATCCGCGCCGAAACCACCGTCGTCCCCTTGGGGAAGGGATAGCTTTCGGTCTTCGTGGCATGGGGCGGGGATGTAATTGCGAATGTCGCATTCGGGAGGCTTGTCGGGGCTGGGGTGATTTCTGAAATGCTTGATGTCCCCACAGGGCCATCCGTGGAGTGACTTTTTGCCTCCGCTTTGAGGTTCATTTTCCCGATGCGGATGACCGATGGGTCCCCTGGAAACTCACTCCGCGGAAAGGATGCCAGGTCTGTCCACGCATTGCCATCCGCGCTCGCCGTGACCACGACACGGTCCTTCAAAATGTGCACGGCGACGAGGGCGCTCTCCTTGTCGACAGGCTTTGGGGGCGTTGTGGAAATGCGGAAACATTCCGTGCCTTGCTGGAAATGGGTGCTTCGCGCGAGCTTGTTGGTCACGGATGTCAATGCAAGGCGTCCACCGACAACCGACCACGTTGCTCCGATAACTGCA
>JAURHZ010000402.1 GCA_030833025.1 Armatimonadota bacterium | reverse complement strand
AAGCCGATGGCGCCCTCATCGCAGCAGCGCAAAAGTTTGCATCGGCTATTCCAATCATTGTCGATCAATGGGAACCATCTCGTATCGTGGATGCCCGCCTCGTGACACGGCTACGGTCAACGTTGTATTGGCGGAGCGTGATGCAGTGCGCCAGTGCGGTGACTGTCGTAACAAATACGGAAGCGGTTGCGGCCCAGCGTGTTTTAGGCGGTTGTAAACGTGTCTGTGTTGCACCCAATGATGCCGTTAGGCCGCAAGACTTCGTGCGGAATCCTGAGCCGCTGACGATACTCTTTACGGGCAACCTTGATTATCAGCCTAACCGTGATGGCATTCTCTGGTTTATTGCCGAAGTTCTGCCGATAATCCAAAAGAAAATGTCAGGCGTGCAATTACAGATTGTTGGTCGCGGGGCTCCCCTGTGTCCGAGTGGCCTCCCCGATGGCGTTACGCAGCGTGGCTGGGTTCGCGATCTCTCGGCCTGCTACAGCACCGCTAGCATCGCCATTAATCCTGTACGGAGCGGACACGGCTCACGCGTCAAAAACCAATGCGCCATGGTCCATGGAGTACCGCTGGTGACATTCCCGGATGGCCATACCACTGCATCACCGACCGTTGCTTGCGTTGCATTATCATCAAAGACCGCCGAAAACTTTGCTGAAGCCTGTCTTTGCTTTCTCCAAACTCCACCCGCGACATCGCTGGCCGAAACCACAGCTGCGGGCCACACAACGCTAGTCACAACCCTTGAAAATCTGTTACGTACCGCAGCTGGAGCAAACGCCTGATGGCTATCGCACCGATGGGGTCACAACGAGATACCCTCGCTTCGCGTATTTGGGCATCTTGGTTTACCGTCCTCATCGCCGTAGTCATTGGCCTTGCGATTGGCGTAACCGGACTGGTCGCTTCCAATGCTGGTACCCGGGCCATCAGCTGGCTGGGAATCGCATCGCTCGCTGTCGCGGCAATATGGATCTCTGTCCTACGGCCCCAGTGGCCAACCGTTTTGCTCATTGTTCTCGGGTGGGTTGGAATTGGGACTCCGGGCCTTACCGAGGGCGGAAGCGGCGATGTCAAAGGACTCTACATCGGTGAGGGGCTCGCCCTCCTTTCGATCATCGGCATGATTGGACCACTCTGGCACCTGCGAAAACGTCTTGAAATCCCAATGGCCATTTGGATCCCGATGACCATCTTCATGGTGATCTCTGTTTGGTCCGTTGGGCATAACGCGCTCTTTCCAGACTTAAACGTGGCGCAATACTCAACCGTGAAAGCGCAACCATTGGTGAATGTTGTTGAGCTCGCACTACGCCTGATGGCCATACTTGCCCTGCCAATCGGAGTTGCACTTGTGCGCAAAGGGCATCGTGACCTCCTACTAAATGCGCTCCTGGCCGGCGGGCTCATTTCGCTTGTTGTCAGTCTGTCACCGCTTTCCGGGTACGCGCCAGCATTTGCGGTGTTTGGCAGAGCCGTTGCCGTTGGCCTCGCCGTATATGCCGCGGCAGCCGGCACATTTTCGCCAGTAATGCGGATTGTTTCTGG
>JAURHZ010000401.1 GCA_030833025.1 Armatimonadota bacterium | reverse complement strand
GTTTCGGATATCACGCTATGATCTGCTCTATAACGGACCCACCCGCGATGCGTTGAACTGGGCGGCCATCCGGTGTCCGAACAGTTTCACTTGGATCGATGCCAAAGGCTGCCAGGAGCGTCGCCGCGACGTCTGCAGGGGAGACCGCCGCATTGACAGGCGATTCTCCACGGGCATCCGTCTCACCATACACGAGCCCACGGGCAAACGGACCACCTGCAAGCAGTACCGAACCGGCACGCGGCCAGTGGTCACGGCCGGCGCTGGCATTCATTTTAGGGGTTCGCCCAAATTCACTCACAACGGCGACTACCGTCGACTTGATGCGTCCACTCTGGATGAGGTCATCGAGCAATGCACTCACGCCCTTATCAAGGTTTGGTAGCTTGCCAGATCCGGGGAAACGTGCATCCGGCAGCTCTCTGTGGATATCGACATGCGTGTCATAGCCCGTGTCAACGACTTGGACAACGCGGCAGCCAGCACCTGTCAGGCGCCGGGCCAGCATTAAGTTACGACCTAGCGCGCTATTTCCGTAGCGTTGCCGCAGCCCCACAGGCTCGTTGTCAACCTGAAACGCACTCAAGACACTGGGGCTTGTTAGCATCCCGACCGCCCTCGCGGTCGCATGATCGCCCGGTGTGATAATGCCGCTGTCAAGTCCCGTGGCGAGCTTCGTCAGGGATGACAGTGTTGATAGCCGGCGTTCCCAGACATCATCAACTTTGCCATCCGGGCCTAGGAGCGTCGCCCCTTGACTGCTTCCCGGAGTCACCGCAAACGGGCGCGTGCTTTGCGGAAGGTAGCCCGCCCCGAGAAAATCCTGCATCCGTCCAAGCGTGCTGTAAGCCGGCATCCCGCCGCGACCGACGTAACGATTTGCGATCAGACTGCCGATACTGGGTGGGTTCAGGGATGGATTGGCCCGGTGGCCTGTGAGGACAAAGTGCCCTCCGGTGTCGTGGTTTCCCAGCTCATGTGTTAGCGAGCGTATCAGCGTGCAGTGTTTCAGGCGTGCGGCAAGCATCGGGAGATGTTCGCTAAGCTGTACTCCCGTGACCGATGTGTTTATTCCGCCAAACGGGCCGCGGATTTCAGATGGCGCGGCAGGTTTTGGGTCAAAGCTGTCGATGTGGGAGAGTCCGCCATCGAGCCAGATCAAGATGAGGGACTCTGCAGGCTGGATTCCCAGAGGTGAAACGGGTTTGGCAGCCGATGCAAGATCAGTCAGCGACCATCCAAGTGCGCTTGTTACGCCAATTTGGAGCAGTCTTTTGCGCGAAATGCCATCGCAGCGGAGTGAATTCACGGGCGGACTCCAAACTCAGGATGATTGATGAGGACCCAAAGCGTATCCGCAATCGCCTGTGTGCGTGGTTGCTGCTGCTGCATTTTGTGGATGATGTTCCATTCTTTGGCAGTGATTGGGCGGGATAGCGCACGTTGAAAAAGCTGATGTGACAGAGTTTCAAGCGATCCTTGAGATGCGGCAAGCGTAGCCGAACCATTACTAATGCGTGTTTGTACAGCGGGTGCCGCAAGACGGTGCAGTGCTGCTGTCAAGCTTTCCGCACCGGGTGCGTCATCGGGG
>JAURHZ010000400.1 GCA_030833025.1 Armatimonadota bacterium | reverse complement strand
CATGGATGGCCCGCGCCAAGCACAGAACACTGCGGCCGCAATCGATTACATCAAACGTAACCCAACCTGGCGCCTCAGCACGCAGACCCACAAACTGAACGGGATACCATAGAGGCACACCTATGGACCTCGTACGTAAATTCCAATTCGAAGCCGCTCACTTTCTCCCAAATGTGCCCGCCGGACACAAGTGCGCCCGCCTGCATGGCCATAGCTTTATGGTCGAGCTACACCTACGGGGCGAGCTCGATCCGCAGCTCGGCTGGGTGATGGATTTTGCGGATGTCAAAGCGGCGTTTCAGCCCCTCTACGATGTCCTTGACCATAACTTTTTGAATGAAGTCCCAGGGCTAGAGAACCCAACCAGTGAGATTTTGGCCATCTGGATTTGGGACAAAATGAAGCCCGTGCTTCCGCTCCTCCACGCTGTGATGGTGCAGGAAACCTGCAATGCTGGCTGCGTTTACTACGGCCCAGATACAAAAGGCTAAAAGTTTGCCGGTCCGAGCAATGGAACCGTTGGCGTGATTTAGAGGTACTCCAGACATGCGTATCATATTCGCTTCATCGCTTATCATCCCAGTTGCGGCAGTCGTCGCGTTGACATCAAGTCGTGCATCCGCCGATGCGACGGTGACATCTAGGTTCTACACCGCAGCCGCTGGCGCACCGAAGAGCGCAGCCACGGGAATGCAATCGGTTGCCAAGTATCAGAATGGCTGGATGCGCTCCGAGCAGGGGAACACCGTGATGCTTGCTGGGCCCCGGACCACGATGATCATCGACACCGGGAAGAAGCAGTTTTACGCGATGCCCGTGGATGTTGACCCCATGGAAGGTAGCACCGAAATGGATATGGTCAAGAAGATGATCAAGCCAATCGGAGCGCCAAAGGTCACACGTGGTACGACAACAAAGCTGTTTGTGGGGCGAAAGGCTCAACCGACGACCGTAGAAGTTGCATTAGAGATGACCATCCCACGTGAGGCGATGTCGATGGGGGCTGCGGCTGGCGGCGCTGGTGGCGGATCAAAGTCTGCCAAGCGTGTCCGCAAGTCCGCCGAGACGATTGCTGCGCAAGGGATGAAAATGACGATGACCTTAAAATTCGTCGTCTGGACGTGTAGTGATCCTGACTTGGTAAACCTACATAAAGGGCTTCCCGGTGGTTTGGAAGGCATGATGAGCCAGTTCATCACTCCCGAGTTCAAGCAAACCATCGCGGAAATCAAGGGCTTCCCTTTGCGTACCGAAATCAGCCAGTCGATTGCGGGGGCGAATCCCGAGCTAGCTAAGCAGATGCAAGGGATGCCAAAAGTTCACGATGATAAACGAAGTCATAAAGCTGGACACAAAGCCACTTCCTACGGATCTGTTTGCAGCTCCAAAGGGCTATAAGCAGCTACCGTATGAGCCAGGAATGGGCCAGATGTTTGGGGCTCCCGCCGGTCGTCCGTAGGCTGGATTTTATTGATGGTGAGGCGCGGCATAGCGTTGTTCGGCCGGCTTGTTCAACGTGGATTGGAAGCAACGATGAATTCTGTGTAGGGGCGAACCGCCGTGTCCGCCCGCACAGTAAGGCGTATATGTTATGGATGGTGAC
>JAURHZ010000003.1 GCA_030833025.1 Armatimonadota bacterium | reverse complement strand
TTTTTGGTCCAATTCAGGTTCAGCCATCTGAAATCGTAAAATTTACGGCAGTAATTTGGCTTGCTGCTATGCTGGCAAGCGATAAGCGACGGGTCAAGAGCCTCAGGCAGCACTGGTTACCCGTCGGTGCAATCTTCCTCTTGATTGGGATGACTGAACGGCAGCCTGATCTTGGAACTGCGCTATGTATCGCTGTCGGAGTGCTGGCTACATTGTTTGTCTCCAACATTAACCGTAATCAGATTGCTGCGACGGTGCTGATTGGGATTGCACTCGTTGGTGCTATGGTGTTTGCTCCTCAAGGTGGTCACGACTATCGCTCAGGTAGGTTTGCAGCTGTAGCGGATCCGGCTAAGGACAAAGACGGTGCAGGGATGCAGAACTGGAGGAGCCTTGTGGCTCTTGCCAACGGCGGAGCAACAGGACTTGGCCTTGGTCAAAGTCGTGAGAAACGTCGTGGCGGTGTCCCGATGCAGCGAACTGACTTTATTTTTGCAGTGGTTGGGGAAGAGGTTGGATTGGTAGGAACACTAAGCCTTCTTGCAATGTATCTGTGGTTGCTCGTGGTTGGGATAAATCTTAGTGTTCGGTCGACAGACCCATTCTCCCGCTATGCAATCGCTGGGATTACGTCATCAATTGTTGGACAAGCTCTCCTCAATATGGCTGTGGTCACAAGTATCGTTCCTGCTACTGGTATTCCATTACCACTCGTAAGCTATGGTGGAACTAGCTTGGTTCTTACACTGGCTGCGCTGGGTGTTGTTGCAGCGCTATCTCGCCGCAAGCCAGCTCGTGCCCTCGATTTAGAAAACTAGGTAGGTTAACTTTGAAAATTGCAGTCTTGGCCGGTGGTACAAGCGCTGAACGTCCGGTTTCACTACAAAGTGGCCGTCAGGTTTTTGCAGCATTAGTTCGACTTGGTCACGACGTCGAATGGTGGGATGTCAAAGCGGACATCATAGATGCCCCATCAGGAGCTGTTTCGAGGGCACTCGTTGATATCGGCGGGCGGACGGAGCTGTATCCGGATGTGGTGTTTATTGCTCTCCATGGCCCCGATGGTGAAGATGGAACAGTTCAAGGTTATCTTGATGTTCTTGGAATCCCGTATACAGGTTCCAAGGTATTGGCTAGTTCACTTGCGATGGACAAGGTTAGAGCAAAGACGATGTTCGCGGCATCGGGTATTCCTGTAGCTGCACACTTAGTCTTTGGGAGAGACGACATCAGTAGCCGTTCAGTGATCCGCAAAATCGAACAAGACCTCGGGCTTCCGTGTGTGGTCAAGCCAGTTCGACAAGGAAGTTCGTTCGGTACATCTGTTGTTAAGGATATTGCTGATTTACCAAAAGCCCTGCGACTGGCAACAAAGTACGATTCGGAGCTGATGGTAGAAGAGTTTATCTCTGGCCGTGAGATTACGGTGGCTTGTATCGGAACGGGAACTGTCGCAACGCTTCCCGTTGTTGAGATTGTTACAGAATCTGGATTTTTTGACTACACGAGTAAATATGCCACGGATGATGCGGCTGCTACCGAAATCGTTCCAGCTGACCTTGAAGCGAGTGAGGCTGAGGAGGCGGCGAATTTGGCTCTTGAGTGTCATTCTGCGTTAGGGTGCCATGGATACAGTCGCACCGACATGATCGTCAGTGAGCATGGAATATATGTGCTTGAAACAAATACGCTTCCAGGGATGACAGAGACATCGCTATTGCCAAAAGCGGCTGGCTCAGTCGGTATGTCTTTTGATGTACTTGTCGAACGGATTATTCAACTGGCGCTTGGGGATTAGCGAATGGCAAAGGTTGCAGTACGTCATGACCGAGTGACAAGTAATCATAGCGCAGCCAGGCTGCGATCAAAGAAACGTACCAGAGACAGTTCTAAGGCAGTCGTCGCCGGTCTTTTCCTGTTACTGGTGGGACAAGTGGCTGCTGCGCTATACATGTCGCCAATGTTTGCCGTCACATCGTCAACAGTTTCTGTAAAAGCATCGCCGCTGTGCACGGAATCTGAAATTCGAAGCCTGATTCAATCTGATCTACCAAGAAGTGTTATGCGGCTACCAATAGCACGTTGGAGTGATGCACTTGGAAACCTACCGGTTGTAAAATCTGTAACAATTACGACCGGATTTCCAAATCGATTAAACATAGTCGTAAAGGATCGCCAACCTCAGCTGGTATCTGATTTAGGCGGTATTGGCCGTTGTGCATTAGATTCCGAACTGGTTCCATTTAGGCTAGCAGGGGATGGAGATAATAAGTTACCCAACTTGCAGTTACAGTCTGATATCACCAACCCAGGATTCGGTATAAGCGTTGCAGATAAGGTACAAGTCGCGGGAATCCAAACGATACTGAAATGGCTTGGTGAGCATCCAGACGTCACTGCTTCGTCGCTCAATATACAGAACAAACACGTCTCATTTGTCATTCAGTCATCCAATGTCAACGTGCTACTCGGTACACCAAGAAGGTTACGCGAAAAACTTGATTCCCTTGAAATTCTGATTGAAAAGCGGCCAGACCTGCTGACTTCTCATAAGTACTCCGCTGTAAACCTGTTTTCGGATGAATATCCAGCATTGGTTACCAGATCTAATCCAGTTGATAAATCCGCCGTACCATAGAGCAAGAAGGTAACTCATGGAGCATGCTCGGTCTTGGACGATTCAGATAACTGTTCTGTCAGCCTTAATGGGCGGGCTGGTTGCTTTGTCACTTAAGACACAAGATCGAATTTTGAAAGACCAGCTCCCGGATGTTCGTCAGGGGCGGTTGGCAAGGGCATTTGTCGAACTGCGCGAAGATGCGACATCATTGCGACGCCAGGTTTTAGACCTTCAAAAGCGCCTTCGTGAATACCAATTACAAACAGGCTCCGATAGCGAGAAGTCGAAGCTCCTTGCTCAGGATCTGATGGTTGCTAACATGCTGGCAGGTACCGTCTCGGTAAGCGGTCCAGGAGTTGCCGTCACGTTGCGAGACTCAAAGCTTGCCGAAAAGAAACCAGAAGACATTTCGGAAGCAGACTGGCGTGACTTATCGGAAGAATACTACATCCATGATCGTGACATCCGGGATGTTGTGAATGAACTAAGGGCTTCCGGTGCAGAAGCTATCAGTGTCAATGATCAGCGAGTCAGTGGGCTTACACCCATCAGGTGTGTCGGGCCGGTTGTGATGGTAAACGATGTCAGAACTGCTGGCTCGCCAGTTATTGTAAGAGCTATCGGTGATCCAGATGCGTTATTGTCGGGAATGATGATGACGAAGGGTGTACTGGATGCTTTTCGTGATGTTGATCCCACCATGGTTTCAATTGATAAGGTGAAGGCGCAGACTCTGCCTGCATATACAGGTTCTACAGCGCTTCGGTATGCAAAAGTTGCCAATGATGTAAAGGCAAACGAAGCGCAAATTAAGAGCGAAAATGCTGAGAAACTAGGCGACAAGGCTGTTCAGGATCCACAGTCTGTTAATCGGGATAGGGGACAGAAATGAAAGCTCAAATCTGGTTTCCAGTTGTCGGAGTCACGGTTGGATTCTCAGTGGTTTTCTTCTCAAAGTACACACTTTCACCCACGTTTGCTCCATACCTGAGCATTGCAGTACTGGCAGCATTGGATGCCATATGCGGCGGAATCAGGGCTGCACTCGAAGGCAAGTTTACGGATGGAATCTTTATCACTGGGTTCATCATCAACACCGTCCTCGCTGCGTTACTTGCGTGGATTGGTGACAAGATAGGCGTTGACATTGTGCTGGCTGCAGTCGTGATGTTGGGGGGGCGAATATTTCTTAACCTTTCACTCATCCGGAGGCTTTTGCTCACCAAAGCGACCTCATAGGCATCTGTTTGCCTCTGTTTTATAAGTTGCTTTAAACTTCCTTGTAAAGATTTATCTATCAAACAACCGTTCTCGTGACGGCGGTTTAGTATCCCGGTATTCTCGCTGGTATACGCTTTCGATAGTTCGCATTACTATTGGTGAACATTTGTTTGATAAGGCGTGACGGATAAATCAGGTGGGGGCAAACTTATGAGTGACTTTGCAAAGATCAAGGTTATCGGTGTTGGCGGAGCTGGCCAAAACGCAGTTAACCGTATGGTTGAGTCTGGAGTTGAAGGCGTCGAGTTCTGGGCATTCAATACCGATATTCAAGTACTTCAGACGGCCGCGTGCGATCATACGCTACAGCTAGGGCAACGCCTTACAAATGGCCTTGGTGCTGGCGGCAATCCAGAAATGGGACGTCAATCTGCTGAAGAAAGCAAATCTGAGATTCAGCGCGCTCTCGATGGTGCTGACATGGTTTTTGTCACTGCCGGTATGGGCGGTGGTACGGGTACTGGTGCCGCGCCAGTAGTCGCACAGATTGCTAAAGAACTTGGCATTCTAACAGTCGCAGTCATCACCAAGCCGTTTCAGTTTGAAGGTCAACGTCGTCGCCAAGCAGCCGAAAAGGGTATAGAAGCGCTGCGTGCTAACGTCGATACAATCATCGTGATTCCAAACGACCGTTTGCTTACTGTGGTCGGTAAAGATGTTTCCATGCTGGATGCGTTCAAGGAAGCCGATGAAGTTCTTCGTCAGGGTGTAGCCGGTATCTCGGACATCATTACGATTCCGGGTTTGATCAACGTAGACTTCGCGGATGTCAAAGCTGTGATGTCGAATGCCGGTACAGCTTTGATGGGTATCGGCTTTGCTGAAGGCGAGAATCGTGCTGAAGAAGCAGCTAAGATGGCTGTTAGTTCACCGCTCCTCGAGACGGATATCAGTGGTGCGCGAAGTGTTCTGGCGAATATCACCGCGGGTCGTGACCTGAAAATGTCTGAGCTGAATGTAGCGATGGACCTTATTCGTGAGCGAACCGACTCCGCGGAAGCGAATGTCATTTTTGGAGCTGTCGTAGATCCACGTATGGATGGTGCAGTTAGAATCACAGTCCTTGCGACCGGGTTCAACGCACTGCAGGCACCGATTTTTGACCCAGTGGTCAAGTCCACGGCAGTACCGGTCCTGACCCCTGTACCGCCAGTTCCAACTGCTGAAGGTGGCATCGACATTCCTACTTTCCTTAAAAACCGAAAGTAAGAACTAAACGCACGACCAGGCGTCATTAGGGGTAATTCCCTTGGGCGCCTGGTTTTTTCTTGCCTAATTCATATCTGGATGTATTCCGATAACTATTAGTTGGTGAATTCTCAAAACGTCCAACATTCGATAGTTAGTTTTCGCGTTGCATTATCAATGTAGCCATCATTGAAGTCTGACTAACGCCGATTGGTTATGCATATTTGACAAGCCATAGTATGCGCGGCGCAGGTTTTTCCAAAGTCCGTAGCCCGCTGAGAACCCTGTGCTGCTTTCAAGAGGCAACATAAATCACGTAGGAGCTGCAATTGTTCGCGTTGCTAAGTCTATGTAAGGGGCAGGACGCCCCGGTTTTGCATCTGAGTTCGAGCCAGGATTAAGATGACGTTCATTGGTGGAACGAAGTCGATTAGTGATAGCTGCTTTAAGGCGCTAAATGAAAAAAGAGCAGAATGCCTTTAGGGCAATCTGCTCTACATTACAACAACGGGGATGGTTACTTCAGAATAGTAACCTTCACCGACTTTCGACCAACCCTCATTGCTTCTGCGCGCGAGTTGAAGCACAGATCAATCCGGCGTCCTTTTATGGCACCACCAGTATCCGCTGCAATTGCGATTCCGTAGCCTTCTACGTAGACACGTGTTCCAAGTTTGATGAACCTAGGGTCAACCGCAACAACGCCGAAACGCGCAGGGCGGCCGGTGGCTGTTTTACCACCCCAACGCCGGTTCTCCGATGCCGAATAGCCGGTAGCAATCATCGTCATTGTTCTACGTGATGTGGCACCTCGAGAAGCAAGATGGATACCGCGAAGTCCTTCTTTCACAATGCCAGGTACCGATGGCTTGACACTGACACTGAGCTTCTTTCGGTTCACACAGCGATCGTTGACAAAAGTGTCCTGATAAACGACCGACTTGGAACCGTTTACGCCTGCGACAATCGTCTGCGACGTACCGGCACGCAATCCATCTGAATAAACTTTCGATACGCGAAAGGGGATTGCAGTCACTTCTGTTACGGTGTCTATCCGCTTCCGCGTAATCCGAATAGTCATCCCATTCGTGAGCTTAGACGGTAGGGATGGCTCGATAAGATCCATCTTTGATAGCTGTAGTTGCTTTTCGTCAAGCAAGTCTTTGATGGTTGCTTGGCGCGTTTCAGCCTGAATTTGCTTGTTTCCATCACGCAAAGTGATGTGCAAGCTCTGCTGTCCGTAGGCATTTGCTACAATCGCGGTAATCGCGATTGCAACCGATGTTATGCCGGTTCGGACCCAAGTACTAACTAATGGCACTTCTGCCTCCTTTCTCGGCGATGTCTGTGGAATCACAATCATCCCGTGGTCAGGAGCGAACGTGGTGGTTCGCTCGTAAGCACAATTGCCTACGATGCGGCAACGCGAATGTCTCAAAGTGGACACTTCAGTCGCGAAACCTTTTCAGGATATCGTAGTGTCATGGAACTGTCAAACATTTCCAGACAGAAGGTCGTTGTTCCGGTATTCTGGATGTATGGCTAGTTCCTTTGATGTCGATGCACTTTTGATTCGGACGCAGACCGGACGGTTACATCTCCCGCTGCCAGCCAGAATACGTTGGTTTCGTTCCGTAAATCCCACATGGGGGATTGTGACAGAGCTGACCCACATCGATAAAGAGCGACAATGGGCCGTCGTTCGGACGCAAATTCTTGCTGAAAGTGGTCAGGTGATTGCGACATCGATGAAAGCTGATGACTCTCGTACACGACCCGATTGGCTGGAAAGTATTGAGAACGGAAGTATCGAGCGCGCGCTCATCCTTGCTGGTTTTCAACACGAGCGGGAACATTCGGTTGACAACGCTAAGGTCGTGCGTCCATCCGAACCTGCTGTGCCACCAGTTTCAACAAAGGCAGATATGCCCGTTGGGATAGATCTACCTGGTCACCTTCCGTCATTGCGCACTGCGGCATCCCTTACGCCAAAGCCACGTAAACCGGATACCTTGTCCGCGGTACAAACTCAGCGGGCGCCAAATGGGTTAGTCGGAAATGTCGAGCGGGTTCGTGAACAAGCACGGGAGTATGCTGATCCGGGTGGTGATGATGAACCTACCGAGGATGAAGTGCTGTCCTAATGAGTATTAATGGGCCGGACATATCAAAACCATCAGGACTTACCGCTGTATTGCAGCGGCATGGCATCGGGTTGTCAAAATCCTTAGGGCAGCACTTTCTGATTGACAAAAACCACCTTGCCAAAATCGTCTCGGCTGCATCCGTACAACCCGGCGAAACAATCCTTGAAATTGGTCCTGGGGCTGGCGTCATGACACGGCTGCTATCGGCCGTCGCAAGCAAGGTTTATACGATTGAGCTTGATCATAGAATGATTTCGGTTTTGCACGAAACGTTAGCTGATCTCGACAATGTGACGGTCGTACAAGGGGATGCACTAGCTGTTGATTGGGGAATTGCTTTTTCTAACGATTCCGTAACCAAGCTAGTAGCAAATATCCCGTACCAAATCACATCGCCATTACTTATCCGGATTCTAGAATCCAACCCACCATTTGAACATGCAACGGTCCTCGTACAAAAGGAAGTAGCTGAGAGAGTGGTTGCAGCTGCTGGATCCAAGGTGTACGGCGCTCTTTCCTGTGTTGCACAGTTTATGTGCGATTGTCATATCAGCTCCGTGGTTCCTCGCGGTGTGTTCTACCCGCCACCAAAAGTCGACAGTGCAGTCTTAAATCTGCATCCACATAACAAGTTCAACGACATTTCGATCGATGAATTCACTCGAATTACGCGTGCTGCGTTCAACCAGCGACGAAAGACATTGCGTAACTCGCTTACGTCCGGACTTGGATGGTCTGATGACAATCTGCATGCTGTTCTGGATAAAACATCCGTTCCATCGGATGCGCGGCCTGAGCAAGTCACCGTTGAGCAATTCTATGACATCGCACGAGCGGTAAAGGTACTCGAATTATAGAAGTCACTACGTTGCCAAGATACACACATCGTTCATAACTTGGCTATACTGCCGGTATGAAATGGTCTAACACAATTATCTTGGCAGTGAGCTTACTTTCTTTATCTGTCTCAACTCATGCACAGACTACCCTAAACGGACAATCCCCGCAGTCTGACAGTAACATGTGGCAAAATGATAAGCGTTCCCTCAAGGGAACAGTGCTTCTTGCTAGTGGGCAACCGGCTGCTGGGGCAACAGTTGAATGGCTAGCGGTTCCGTGGAGTGCAGCCGATATGACCAAAGTGCCTGCACGAGTCCTCGATACTCGTAAGACAGGACCAGATGGTAAATTTGAGTTCAAAAATGCACAGTCGCTTGCAAAGTCCGGTGGAGCCCGTGTAGTTGCCCGAGTCGACGGTAAGCTGATCACAATTCTTGAGTCCAAGCTAGTACCAGGCGCCGATGTAGTCCTTCAGCCGACCACAAACAGCAACGTAACTCTGACTGTCCTCGATCCTTCTGGTAAGCCATCAGGTTCGACTAAACTCGACATTAAGCTTATGATTGCCGGTAACAGAATCAGCTGGGTTTATCCTTTGAAACCGGTAGTTACAGACAAATCTGGTACCGTTGTTGTTACGGGCTTGCCCTCACCGGCACGACTGAGGGTTGCTGTAGTTGGTCGCCCGTTTGATATCGGCGCTGGGTTTAGTGAAGTCATTGTCCTTCGAAAGCCTGAAACAAAACCACAACCGCTAAGGACGATCAAGCGCTAGCTAAGTAGCGGTAAATGGTGATGTCCAGTCTTACTCTGTTCCTCAAGCGGCACCTGCACTTGATTGGTATTGCGTTCCTAGTTGCAGGAGTTGTTACTTGGATGCGGTTGACAGGGAAGCATGACCAACCTGCGAAGGCCTTCAGGAGCCGGGATGCTCTTGTTGTGTCGATGCCTAATCGTCGGACTCAACCTGTTTCATCGCTGGATGGGAGACTGGTTGGCGCTGCTGCATCTGCGGATTCCATCGAGCTGTGGACCGCAGACCAGCGTCTCTTGATGAAGTCAGTTCCTGATAAGGCAAAGTCATTTGCCCTTCGGTTCGGGAAAATTGAATCGGCGAAGATCGCACTTGTCGCTAGGATGAATGGCCGGTTATTGGCTGTGATTCCTGTAATTGAGTGCGATCGGTTTACCGACATTGAACTCGGCGCTACTCAATCTGTTACATTTTCTACCCGTTTTGTAGATTCGCTTCTGAAACCTCTCAGTGTCAATGTGTCTGGGAGCGTCAGAGCTGAGCAAGTGACCATCCCAATCGACACCAAGGTTTTTTTGTCTTCAGCGAGCACTGGCGATTTGGTGGTTCCCGGCCTCCCTGCCAATGGATTCGTGTCGCTCGAAATTCTCAATCCAGAGTATGCGCAAACATTTGCGCTCACTGAGATCGCGCTCCGTGCCGGAAAGATACGATCATTCCCGCGCGTAAAGGTTTTTTCTGCTAATCGTATTGCAGGACGAGTCATCGATAGTTTTGGTCATCCGAAGGCGAATTCAAGGGTTACGATCGACACGAATATCCGTTATTTCCGAATGCCCGATGCAAGAACAGATGAATTTGGTAACTTCTCCTTTACGCGATTACCAAACGGTGTTTACTCTGTACAAGCGCTGGGAGATGTTGCAGACGCGATGTGTTCAGTTCCCGTGTCAGAGATTCAGTGTGCTAGCGGTAAAACGGAAGTAGTTCCGGACATTACGTTTCAGGCTGGGAACTATGTAACTTTTAGCATCACTGATACGAGTGAGAGCCGAACACAACCTGTCATCCTCAAAATATATGGTGAAATTAATGCGAAACGGTGGTTTCTCACGCGGTTTATATCTCGAACAAAGCCGACAAAACTACTAGTTCCACAGGGGCTGGTTTACTTTGAGGCCAGCCAGGAATCACGAAACGGAATCATGCCATTGTCGAGAAACGTTACAGTCTCTCCAAACAGCTTGTATGTCACACCGGGAATGAATCAAGTCGTTACCATAAACATAGTCCCTCGGCGTAGATAATCCCATCTGATTTAGTATGGAGACCCCAAAAGACCATCAAAGCAACGATAGCCATGATGAATACAGCAGGGAAAATACCATTATGGCGACTAGGCGAGATCGAGTTTGCCTTGGTAAAGGTATAGATACAAAAAAAGTGGCGCTCAGCATCATCGCCTCGAAGCATTAAACACCTAATACAGAAACTAATTAGCCACGCTTCAAAAGCGGCAAACCAGTCTTTTCGCTTTCCGTAACAACATAGCCTGTTGGAACGGTGTCGAGCGCTTGGGTTTCCGCGGTTGTCGGCTTTATCTCTCCGGCAAAGAAGTAAAACGGAATGGTTTTTTCACCACGTACGGTGTTGCGGACATGAAGATAGAATGTCTTTCCAGACTTTGCTGAAACATGGCTGTAGGCCATTGGGAATAGTCCTCCTAGAACAAATGGTAGTAATGCCTCCGGATATTATCTTTGTGTATCCACTACCATGGGCGCATTGTAACCACGAAATTGTACTGGTGCAATGAACCTTTTTTATAGTTTTGCGTAACGATTGTCTCAAAGCGAATGATTGAATTTCAAACAACCTATTACTCAGCTGCCATCGGTCTCCAGTTAGGAGCACGGATTCTTGTCCCTGAGTCGGGGCCCTCGTCAAAACGAACACTCTATCTGTTGCATGGACTATCGGATGACCACTCGATTTGGCACAGGCGTTCATCGGTCGAACGCTATGTCGAAACATGCGATCTAGTCGTTGTTATGCCTAATGGTGGACGTGGGTTTTATACCGATGCAGAACAAGGAGCTAAATGGGGTGAGGCAATTGGACCAGAGCTCATCTCAAAGGTGGAATCTTGGTTCAATGTCTCAACCCATATGCCTGACCGCTATATTGCTGGGCTCTCGATGGGAGGCTACGGGGCCTTTCGACTAGCACTATCTAATCCAGGGACATACGGACACGCAGCGAGTATGTCAGGAGCGTTAATGATTGGTTCGCAACCTGTGGAAAATCCGCTCAGAAGCCCCGATGTCGAAGCGGAAATACGCCGTATCTTCGGATTGAACCCAGTTGGGTCGCGCCACGACTTGCTCAGCCTTGCCGCAACATGCAGCGCCTCGAATTTGCTGCCAAAGCTTTGGATGGACTGTGGGACAGCTGACTTTCTGTTCGAAAATAATCAAAACTTCTACAAACACATGGTCCAAATGGGGATACCAATAAACTACGAAGTCGGTGATGGGAGTCACGATTGGGAATATTGGAACCGTTTGTTACCCAATGTGCTGAGGTGGATGGGTTTCACCCCAGCAGCTTAGCTTGCACGATAATCTCAAGTAGATTTCGGAGAGCGACCCCGCGATGAGAAATGGCATGCTTTTCATCTGGTGTCAGCTCTGCAGCCGTTACAGTGAATAGCGGAGCCACCATAAAAATGGGGTCGTACCCAAACCCGCCGGTTCCAATTGGGGAATGACCAATACGTCCCTCCATCGTCCCCTCAGAGACAGCAACTACATCGCCGGATGCATTCGTCAAGCACAGAGAACAAACGTAGCGACAGGTTCGACTCTCTTCTGGAGTGTCTCCAAGGAGCTCAAGTGTTTTACGAATCCAATCGTCTGCAGATGAACCTAGACCCGCCCAGCGTGCGCTATAAATTCCAGGTGCGCCGGCAAGGGCATCGACGCATATCCCACTGTCATCAGCAAGCGCAGGCAACCCCGTAAATGCGGATGCTGCCTTCGCCTTAATCGTTGCATTTTCGAGAAACGTTGAACCGGTTTCTTCTGGTTCAGGAATGCCAGGAAAATCTTGCATAGAGCACACCTCAACAGGAAATGCAGCAAGCATTTCCTGCAGCTCCTGAACTTTGTGCGCATTGTGCGTCGCAAGAACTAATTTGGTTGTGTTCAACGGTTAATAGCCTTGAACTGTTCCTCAAACAACTGGTCCAGACCAACCTGTGCTACATCCAAAAGTTTATTCATCATCGCACGGTCATACGGCAGCCCTTCCGCTGTTCCTTGTACTTCAACATACCGGCCATCTGCGAGCCCAACGACATTCATATCGACCTGTGCACGGCTATCTTCCTCGTAACAAAGATCTAGGAGCGGAACTCCGGAAAGAACGCCCACGCTAACTGCAGCGATTTGCCCAGTAATGAACTTTTTAGAGAGGCCAAGTGAGTTGGCTGCTAGGCACAAAGCAACGTAGGCGCCAGTGATGGATGCACACCGTGTACCTCCATCCGCGCCGATAACATCACAGTCCAGAATAATGGTACGCTCGCCAAGTTTTTCCAAGTCGACGACGGCCCTGAGGCTACGGCCAATCAAGCGCTGTATTTCAATCGTCCGGCCATTCGGTTTTAGCCGATCCCGCTCGTTTCGATCCCGGCCGGAACGAGGCAGCATGGCATACTCTCCAGTCAGCCATCCAGCCCCCTTGCCTTTCATCCATCCCGGAACACGGTCCTCAACCGTTGCAGTGCACAGAACGCGGGTATCCCCAAGATTGATCTGACAACTGCCCTCGGCAAAGGGCATGGCATTCGGAATAATTTCCAGATTGCGCAATTCTAGGGGTTCTCGATTATCAATTCTTAACATCAAAAGTCTCCGGTCTATAACTTGGGAACGAGGAACTACAAGGTGAATATATTACAACCGGGCGAATCCACACATGCGGCAAATCACGGAAATAATCATCAACTCAACGGAACTGTTTAGTGGTTCTGCAGAATAGGTAAATGTCACGCTGCATCCATCAATTTGGTTACTATCTGTGAGTAGTCTCGGATGAAAGTTAAATGGTTCAGATTGACAGGCAATCGATACCTTTAGTTCCGACGATACTCTGTGTTGAGGGATGAACATCTCGTCGAGCTCAAAGCCAAGCGACAAACAAAGCTGCAACAAGTTTATGCGTCGGATAGGAGAGCCACTAGATGCTAAATGGACTGTATGGCAGCCTTTAGTGACTCGAATAAGGCCCGATTCTTCACTCGGAGCCGGATATGAAATGGTTGGAATCCAAAAGCGGTAGTCTGGAATTATGTGTCCGATAGCATGGAGTATTTCGTTGCGCGAAGCTTCCGTAATATCTGGCGAGAGTTGAAATTTCGATTCAATCCCCAAGCGGTTGGATGAAATTGCAGGTTGCACACAAGAGTGTATTCCAACCACCCTTGTAATTGTGAACAAACCCTCCTAATATTGGCTCGTAGAAGGGGGATATGCCACGTGAAGATGCGTGTTGTTCGACCCATCATTTTTGCATTGTTAGCTTCAACTCTCCTTGCCTTATCGCCTGCGATAGCCAAGGCTGACAAAATTAAACTGGTTGTGTGGGGGCTCCAATCTGGCAAGGAAACCGCTGGCTTGGATGCCCAAATCGCTAAATTTGAGCGCCTCAATCCTGATATTGACGTTTCAAACTTGTCGATTGGCGCAGGGAAAATGAACCCTCAGAAATTGATGACCAGCATCGTGGGTGGCGCTCCACCCGATGTGATTCATCAGGACAGATTTACCGTTGGAGACTGGGCAAGTCGCGGTACGTTCATGCCTTTAGATGCATTTCTGGCCAAAGAATCAGGACCGGAAGCAATCAAGGAATCCAACTACTACACCGCCGCATGGAAGGAAGCCGTTTACCAGGGCAAGGTGTACGCAATTCCGACTGGAATTGATGACCGGATGCTCATGTACAACCGCAAGGTCTTCCGCGATGCAGGCCTCGATCCTGATAAGCCTCCCCGTACTTGGGAAGAGCTGCGCGCGATGGCGAAAAAGATTACATCGCGCAACGCGGATGGAACCTACAAGCGTATCGGCTATATTCCTCACCTAAGCAACTACGGAAACTCGTGGTTTTACATCTATTCGTGGATGAACGGTGGTTCATTTATGACCTCGGATGGTCGTTCATGTACCCTCAATACGCCAGAAAATGTGGAAGCTCTACAGTTTCTTGTAGATCTTTACAACGATGCTGGTGGTTACAACGCTGCTAACGTGTTTCAGTCAGGCTTTCAAGGGGGAGAGCAGGATCCGTTTTTTATTGGCAAAATTGGCATGGTTGTCCACGGTTCGTGGGTCATTCCAAACATCGCTCGTTATGCACCTGATTTAGATTTTGGAGTCGCACCACCGCCGGTACCCGAAGCTCGCTTGAAAGGTACCGGCCGCTTTAAAGGAATGGATCCTCAGCTTACTTGGACGGGAGGCTATTCGTTCGCCATCCCTCAAGGAGCCAAGCAACCAGAGGCCGCTTGGCGCTTCATAAAGTTCATGCTCAGTGAGGATGGATACCGGACATACAACATCGCCGCAAAGGAATACAACGAACGTTTAGGACGCCCCTACGTGTTTGGCCTCACCGCCAACGCCAAAATTAACGATGTCCTACTGAAGGAGTTTCCTCCGACGCTAACAAGGTTGTATGCGGCGCAAAAGGCTTACATTGACATCCTGCCTAAGGCAAACTACCGTCCTGTTACCTTTGTTGGGCAGACGTTATGGGATGCCCACGTACGTGCGATGGAACGTGCAGCGCTTGGTGAGCAGACCCCTGAGGCCGCTCTCGCTGAGCAGCAAGCTATCGTCCAAAAGGCACTTGGCAAAGCCGAACAGCGCAATAACTTGCCATTATTTAATGCAACAGTGCCCCTGATTGTGATCGCATTGATTACGGTAGCTGGAGTCGCATATGGCATTGTTCGGATGCGAAAAGAGCTTGGTAACTCCCGGATGGCGAAGCGCGATGCGTTAGCAGGCTACCTCATGGCAGGTCCGTGGATTTTGGGCTTTATCCTTCTAACGCTCGGACCGATTGTGGCAAGTGCTCTTTTGGCCTTCTGCGACTATGATGTCCTTCACGCGCCACGCTCAGTGGGGTTTGGTAACTTCCGAGAACTGTTTGTGGATGACCGCGAGTTGCTGGTCAAAGCGCTTACTAATGTGCTGTACACATCCCTGATAGGGATTCCTCTTGGGATGTCGACTGGACTCTGTATCGCGCTGCTATTGAACCAAAAAGTCAAAGGGATGGCGTTCTATAGAACTGCATTCTATATACCAAGCATCGTTCCAGCGATTGCATCCGCGGTTCTTTGGATGTGGGTGCTGGCAGGTGATCCAAACAAAGGAATTGTCAACGCGCTGTGGAAGCAGACGTTCACCGTTTGGTTTGACATCGTGCCGCCAGGCTGGTTTGGTGTTCCCGAATGGTCAAAACCTGGACTCATCGTGCAAGGACTATGGGGTGCTGGCGGCGGGATGATCCTCTGGCTTGCAGGTTTACAGGGGATTCCTGTTTCCCTACAGGAGGCGGCAAGCATCGATGGTGCAGGAACGCTCTCAAAGTTTAAGAACATCACACTACCCCTGCTTAGTCCTTACATCTTCTTTAACCTCATCATGGGGACCATCGGTGCCATCCAGGAGTTTGACCGAGTCTACGTGATGGCGGGTGGGGATGGTGGTTCCGGTCCTGGCGACAGCTTGCTGATGCCAGTTCTGTTGCTGTTCAACAATGCATTCCGGTACTTCAAAATGGGCTATGCATCAGCACTCGCCTGGATAATCTTCGTTGTCATTCTGCTTCTAACTCTCCTACAGTGGGCTGGTCAGAAGAAATGGGTCCACTATGAGGGAGATGCAAGGTAATGCAACAATTAATCTGGTTGGTTGCCATCGCGGGGGCACTCGTTGCCTTCGCATTTGCAATCGGTGCGCTCATCGCAACAATTCGTAAAAAGTCTCTTGCTACCGGTGCGTTTGCAGTGGCATTGATTGCATCACTGCTGATACTCGCATTTGGTGTACGCCATAACATTGTCCTCATGGTAGGCGACATCGTTGCGTATGTGATCGCAATACGAATCCTCAAAGCGACAACGAGAAACAACGACCATGCATCGGAAATCGTCCGGCTTTCCGCTACCCACATGGCACTCCTCGCAGGGACATTTTTGTTTGTCATTCCGTTTGCATGGTTAGTATCTACCAGTCTAAAAAGCGATGATGAACAGGCTGTCTTTCCACCCGTTTGGATTCCGACACAACAAATACTTGTGCATTCGGTGAAACGCCCTGATGGCACCCCTGGCCGCCTCTCTACACTGAAGGATGGCACGAAGGTTGTAGAGTTCGAAGAACTCCCGTCAGGGGACATCAAGGTAGCACCTCTGCTACCTGACGGAAACATTGATAAGTCGAAGGTCATTACATCGACGCGCAGTGAGCTCACCAAGGTTAGGCGTATAGAACCGCGATGGTTGAACTACGTCGAAGCGCTGATGTACCTCCCGCCTGATACTTTCTACGGCTGGACGTTTCTTAAGAACAGCTTGATTCTGACCGTTCTGAGTGTGCTTGGTACGGTGCTGTCTTCATCGATGGTGGCTTACTCTTTCGCACGGCTTCGGTGGCCAGGGCGAGAGGGGTGGTTCAAGGTGATGCTGGCAACCATGATGATTCCAGGTGCCGTAACGCTTATGCCTCAGTTCCTTATCTTCCGATCACTTGGCTGGATTGATACATTGAAACCACTCTGGGTGCCTGCATTCTTCGGCTCTGCATTCAATATCTTTTTGCTTCGACAGTTCTTTCTCGGAATTCCGAATGAGCTTGAAGATGCAGCGAAAATTGATGGATGTGGACCGTTTACAACGTACTGGAAAGTGATGCTTCCGCAAGTAAAGCCAGCACTTGCCGCAATTGCGATCATGGCTGTGCTTGCCGCATGGAATAATTTCCAAGGTCCGCTCATCTATCTAAGCAGTCCGGAACAAATGCCTATGGCCTATGGACTTCAGCTGTATCAACAGGATCACGCTGGTGAACCTGGCCTGATGATGGCTGCATCCACGATGGTCGTCCTTCCGATTGTTGTCCTGTTCTTCTTCTCACAACGATACTTCATCGAAGGTGTGTCCCTGTCAGGACTCGGAGGGCGGTAATCATCTTGAATCTGATGCTTATTGTGGTATAATCATCAGCGTTCGGGGGATTAGCTCAGCTGGGAGAGCGCTTCAATGGCATTGAAGAGGTCAGCGGTTCGATCCCGCTATCCTCCACTCGAACCGGGTAATGATAATTACCCGGTTTTTTGTTTAAGGGGTTATCGACAATATGTCCCGTTCACTTATATGGTTTCGGCGTTCACTCCGCATTGATGACCTAACTGCTTTTCGGCACCCAGTGGAGATGGGGCATCATATTGCATGCGTTGTCGTTCGTGACAGTAAGTACCGCAGTGGTGATGGTTCATTCGCGTCACGTACCAATCTGTATGACCACGCGATTGGGTCACTGGCAGCTGACTTGGAGAGTCTAGGAGGAAAGCTTCTCCTCCTAGATGGGAATCCTGATGTCGAGATTCTTACTTTTTTGGCAAAGAACGCTATAACCGATATCTGGTTTGCGGATGAGATTGAACCCGATGGCATCAAACGTGATGCAAAGGTAAAAGCTGAGGCTGAGCAGCTGGGAGTTCGGGTTCACGTTTGTCAGGATCAGTACTTGTTTGCGCCATCTACTTTTGTTACCGGTACAGGTAAGCCATATTCAGTTTTTACACCGTTCAAGAAGCGATGCTTGGCTCAGCTTCCTCCTCGTCCAACGGATGCACCAACGAATATTAAGTGGTTGGACATTGATGGACAAACTGTAAGCGCTTCAATGCAGACGGATATAGACGGGCACTGTGCGATGAATACGCCTGCCGCCTATGAGCATTTCACACGTTTTTGCGGGCGGGATATCGAACACTACGATGAGATGCGGAACTTTCCAGCGGTTGATGGCACATCAAGACTGTCTGCACACCTCCACCTCGGAGTAGTTTCCCCACGCAGATTGCTGCATCAGGCACTCGCTATTGGAGGCGAAGGAGCATCGACTTATGTTTCGGAGCTCCTATGGCGAGATTTTTACGCTCAAATACTGTTTCACCGTCCCGACACAACGCATGCTTGTTTTCAGCATCAATGGGACACTTTAGTTTGGCAGGATGACGCTGAACACGTATCTGCCTGGATGGAAGGGAGAACAGGCTATCCGATTGTCGATGCTGCTATGCGCCAACTCAATACCACAGGTTGGATGCATAACCGCCTCAGGATGATCGTTGCATCCTTTCTAACAAAAGACCTCCTGATTGACTGGCGGATAGGAGAAGCGTATTTCCGAAGTCATCTTCTAGATGGTGACCTTGCATCAAATGTAGGCGGTTGGCAGTGGGCAGCAAGTACCGGTACTGATGCACAACCTTGGTTTCGCGTGTTTAATCCCGTTTCCCAGGGCGCGAAATTCGACCCGGATGGCGCTTTTGTCCGTACGTGGTTACCTGAGCTACAAAATGTTCCAGACAAATTCATTCATGCCCCATGGCTGATGTCGTATAGTGAAGCGACATGGCTTGATATAAAGCTTGGCCATGACTATCCTAATCCCATTGTTGATCATGGTGTTCAGCGTCTCAAAGCGCTGGAAATGTTCAAAAAGGTGACATTGACGCGTGAACCTTCCTAAAGTCCAGTCTCTGATAGCCACGACACTTTTCCTCACCAGCATTTCGATGGGGCAGCCATTACTTGCTCAAAATCAGCCATCTGGACCCGATACAGCTGTTGGTACAGCGAACAAAGAGTCCTTACCCAAGGGCGTACCAGATGTGCAAGTGATGGTTGGACCCGGAGCCCGTGGGTACACGGTTGCATTTGTGTTTCCGAAAAAAGTTGATGTAAAGGTTGTGCGGTCGCTTGTAGATTCCTACGCAAAGCTTTCCGGTGCGTCTGTATCTGGTTTGACCATTGAAACCAGCCGACTTGAACATGAGCCCGGTGCAAAAATCGCGAATGAACCGCTGATGACGAGCGCTACCTTTGAAACGAAAGCAGAGCTAGTGAATCGCCAATCCGGTGGCTTCTTCCCGGAAAAAATGATCCTCGCACTGCAACAGTTTGATCGCGTGCAGGTGACGTTTCTAGTTGAACAGGCTTTTGCTTATGCTCGGGCAAGACATTTCGACAATGAGAATCTTACTGTGGATGTCTTTGGCCAGCAGGGAGCATTTACATTTGTGGCGAATATTCGAAAGCGTCCCGTTACGGATTTCGTTATTCCTGAGCAGGATGCAGCTGTCGTTCGAACTAAACCAAAGAGAAAAGCGTCAAACGCCTTACTTTTGTTGATAGTTGGATTGGCGGTTGCCAGTGGTTTGGCGGTTACAGTGATCGTCAAGCGAAATGTCGGTAGATAAATTCGGAAGGTTGAGACCAAGCGTCATGTTGACTGTTCATGATTTGATTCGATTAGCTGCAGAGCGAAAAGCATCGGATATTTTTATCAAAGCCGGGGCACCACCAAACTGGCGTCTACATGGTCGCATTGCAGCCGTTGAAGAACAGCCGATGCTGACTCCAGAAGATACACGTCGCATGGCCTATTCTGTGATGTCACATGAACAGATCATGCAATTTGAGCACTATCCTGAGCTTGACCTTGCTATCGAAATCCCTGAAGTAACCCGTGTCCGTGTGAACATCCACAAGCAGCGCAACACCGTTGGTATGGTTCTGCGACTTGTGCCCCTTAAAATCTATACGCTTGACATGCTTGGAATGGCGCCTGCAGTTGGTGAAATGACCAAGAACCGCTCGGGACTCGTACTCGTGACGGGGCCAACTGGATCTGGTAAGTCTACTACGCTGGCGGCGATGATTAATAAGGTCAACAACGAACAGGCCAAGAACATCATCACCGTCGAAGATCCGATTGAGTTCGTCCACCCGGACATCAAGTCGATCATCTCGCAGCGTGAGGTCGGTATTGACACCGAATCCTTCTCGGATGCGCTCAAGTACGTCGTGCGTCAAAACCCTGACATCATTTTGATTGGTGAAATCCGTGATGTAGAAACAGTTTCGGTTGCGCTACAGGCCGCTGAAACAGGCCACCTCGTGTTCGGAACACTCCACACATCGAGCGCATCGGAAACTTTGGACCGCTTGATGCACTTGTTCCCACCGCATGAGAAGGGACTTTTGTGTTTGCGCCTTGCAAACACCCTGCGAGGAATCCTGTCCCAAAAACTGCTTCCTCGGCAAGATGCCGCAGGACGCGTAGCAGCCGTGGAAATCATGGTTGTGACACCTACGGTGTCGAAACTGATCGAAGAAGGCCGAGCTGGCAATATCTACACAGCAATTCAAGAAGGTGGCTTCTGGGGCATGCAGACGATGAACCAGTGCCTTGCACGTTATTACAAGGCAGGCATCATCACCGAAGACGATGCGATGCACGCTGCAGGAAACCTGACTGAGCTCCGACAGATGATTCGTAGACCGGGAGCCTAAAGATGACATTCGATGAGGCTGTTGCTTTTGCTCTGCCAATCGCTACGGAGTTGCGGCATGATATGCATCGCAATCCGGAGCTTTCCGGTAAGGAGGAAGTGACAGCTCATCGAATACAGGCTCTTTTGGAATCGCATGGGATTCCGGTGGTGTCTGGACTCGGCGGGATGCATGGCCTGATGTGTACCATCGAAGGCCTTCCGGGGGGGAAGTGTTGGGGTATCAGAGCTGATATGGATGCTCTGCCCATTCAGGAAATCTCTGATGTTTCCTACGCCAGTCAGAATCCCGGTGTGATGCATGCTTGCGGCCACGATGGTCATTCAGCGACATTGCTAGGTGTTGCCCTCACATTGAACCTCCTGCGCGATCAGTTTGTTGGACGTGTACGGTGTCTATTTCAGCCCGCGGAAGAAACCGTTTCTGGGGCAATTTCAGTGATTGAAGGCGGGGGACTGGATGGCGTAGATGCCATCGTAATGTCCCACGGATGGCCGGATTTGCCCGTTGGTACCATTGGATTAAAATACGGCTCAGCAATGGCATCATCGGATACCTTCGAAGTTACCATCACAGGACATGGAGCCCACGCAGCCTATCCACACCTGGCGAAGGACCCGATTTTGGCAGCCGCGGCAATGGTTGTAGACCTACAGCACCTCGTCAGCCGAAATGTCAGCCCTGTTGACAGTGCCGTTATCTCGGTAACGATGTTCCATGCAGGTACTGCTAGAAACATCATTCCTGATGTTGCGACAATCGCAGGTACTCTGCGGACGCTCAAACACGATACACGAACATACTTGATGTCGCGTATTGACAGTGCAGTTTCGGCCATTGGTACGGCATATGGCGTTGAAGTGTGCGTCCACTGGAAAATCGGAACTCCACCAGTGGTGAATAGCAATGCTGTGATTAATCACATTTCTACTTATGTCACGTCTCCGGCCGTCGGTGGAGCCATCAGATGGTTGGATGAACCTACAATGGGTGCTGAAGACTTTGCGCACTACTTAGAACATGTCCCTGGGGCGATGCTTCGCCTTGGAACGGATTGTCCGTATCACCTACATACGCCGAAGTATGATTTTGGGGATGATGCTCTGGCATACGGAATTCGGCTGCTTGCAACGATTGGGATGTCACCGATTCCAGAATTTGACAAGGTTTAGCGTAGGGTCATGCGACCAAATATTGTCGTCTTCCTAACCGATGACCATGGCCCTTGGGCCGCTAATTGCCTTGGAACGCCAGAGTTACGTACACCCGCATTGGATTCTCTTGTCTCAAGTGGAGTCCATTTCCCAAATGCCTACACCCCTAGTCCAGTTTGCAGCCCGGCACGAGCATCATTTTGGACAGGTCTTTATCCTAGTCAGCATGGAATTCACGATTGGATAGATGAAAAGGCATACCCCAAGAAGTGGCTACCCGAAGGCATACCAACCCTTGCAACATTGCTTCGTGACAGTGGATATCGAACGGGGTTTGTCGGGAAGTGGCATTGTGGCCAATCATGGGTGAAGCAACCTGGTTTTGATTTTTATGTTGGTGAGAACAAAGATCAGTATCCGCATCGGGGGCAGTGTAAGTTCAACGACAATGGACGCGATGTCACTTATGTAGGTCAGCGATCTGACTTTTTGACATCTCGTGCAATCGACTTTCTCAGCGATTCCGCTGACAAGCGCCCAGTGTTTTTGTTTATTGGTCTTACAGATACACATTCGCCATTTTCGGACCACCCCCAACATTTAGTCGACTACTACGCGGCAAATCCTTTGAAGTCCGTGAAGGTTGAGAAATACACTGGGAAAGCCACAAGACTGCCTGGGAAGATGCCAGCACCCAGTGAGCATGCCCGTAGGATGGCACAGTATGCTGCGGCGGTAGAAACCATTGATCAGTGTGTTGGGCGCGTGCTCGATCACTTGACGGCTCTCGGTATGTCCAACCAGACGGCTGTGCTTTACACTGGGGATCATGGCCACATGAATGGGCATCATGGACTGTATTTCAAAGGAAATGGTACAGTCCCACAAAATTTTTATGATGAGTCGATAAAGGTTCCGTGCATCTGGCGGATGCCGGGTCTTTTTAGTGGTGGCCGTAAGTGCCGGTCTTGGGTCAATCATTGTGACCAATTTGAGACGATTTTAGACATGGCTGGAGTCAGTCCTAGGGTAAACGGTGCTTCTTACCCTGGCGTTTCGCTACTTCCTTTCCTAAATGGAGGGACCGAGACATCGCGTGATTACGCGGTGTGCGAGTATGGAAATGCACGAATGGTGCGCACATCGAGTCTGAAGCTTGTTTTACGGACCGGTAACGGTTTGTCCGATGAGGCCTATGACATGTCAAACGATGCTCGTGAAACGGTCAATATCATTGAGAAGATACGTGCTTCTAGTGAGTTTGTGGCGGCCAAGACAATGTTGACAGGTCACTTCTCGATGTATCAGACGCCGGACCGGGATGGGTTTTCTGGCAAGATACCAAAGCACAATGGTGGCGAACCGTGGAATGGAATTCAGTTCCAATAAGTGCAGTGATTGCCCAATCTATGCGCTTTTCCACCTGTTGCTTATGCCTACTTTGCAGTGAACGTACGTCGTATGGAAGTTGACATCTTCGAGTACTTGAGACGGAATACACTCCACGACAAAGTTGTTGAGCGAATTATAACAGCTAAGCTTTCAGACAGATTGACGAAAGTGTCTTGTAGATGTCGGTTTTGGGATTCGAATACACAATCCGTACAACGAATCTGCCTCGTTTTCGAAAATCCCAGAATAGAGGGCAATCTTGGTGTTGGTTTCGACATCTTTGAGGCTTCGCCAGAAAAGGTTGGCGATGAAATTCGTATGACGCTCTATGAGAGCGCATCAGGTCTAGAAACAGTTATATATTGCTCGATGGCCGTAGTTTGTTTTTCTACATAGTGCGACGTTCGTAACAATACGTTTTACATTGGTCTCTTGCGTTGAGATCATTTTTGAAACCAAAAGTGGTACAACGATAAACGCTGGGGGAGCACCTGTTACGGTGCTGAGAGGGACTTGTACCGACCCCAAATACCTGATCCGGTTAATACCGGCGGAGGGAAGCGCTGGCCACACTGGCTTTGTGTCTCCTGCCGTCGGCGGGAGGAAACATGAAACGTGCCTTTACGCTGATTGAGCTGCTTGTCGTCATTGCGATTATTGCAATCCTTGCGGCGATTCTTTTTCCTGTCTTTGCTCAAGCGCGAGCAAAAGCTAGGCAGACATCCTGTGTTTCAAATGCGCGACAGATTGGGATGTCAGTGATGATGTACGCGCAGGATTACGACGAAGGGATGCCGATTTTCCACGCGTACAATACGCAGCCACCGGCAAATGTACCCGGGCACCTCGGTATCGAAGTTTCACTATTTCCATACGTAAAGAGTGCTGGGGTGTTCAAGTGTCCAGATGACCAAGGCGGACCGGTCCCATCTGAATACCCATCCAATGTGGAGTACGGAGGGTGCTCTGATGTACCTGGGAAGGGGCGCTCTTATTGGGATTGCTACGGATCAAGTTATCGCTTTACGCGGTGTACCTTCAGTACGGTTGCTGGATTTAGCGTACAAAACAACATCGTCGAGACACGGAATTCAGTGGTGACTCTTGCCCAATTTGTTGAACCTGCATCGACCCGGATTATGCGTGACGAAATGTTGCCTTGGTTTGCACCTCCATTTGATAGGGATGGTACTAAATATGAGTATTACCCTTATTACTACAAGCAATGGCACGCACAGGGCGGAACGATAATCTTTGCGGATGGACATGCAAAGTTTCTAGTTGCATCCGGTCAGTTTGATGAGACACTGTGCAATCCGGAAGCAACGAAAAAGTTCTCGATTTCTGGTTGGAGCTGCGACTAATTGGCATAAACTGGCGATGTGCATAGATTCTCCATCAAAGATTTAGCGTTTATAGTTGCAATTGTGACGTCGTTATCTGGCTGCGTGAGCAAGCCTAATGTGCCCAAAAAGCCAGATAGTACTGTCGCCGCGGTTGCGCCTCCCGCTACAGTGCTTGCCCCTGAGCCTGTTTACGATGCCACAGCGTTCGCACCCTTACATCCGCACGCGTTGTCATCTAGAGTGACAGTGCTAATGTTTCATGATGTTGTTACATCACGGGGTAAGGGTGGCGTTTATTTCGATTCGACCGTGGCTGAATTCAACGAGATTCTGGATTACTTTGAAGAACAGGGAGCACATTATTTGTCATTGAGAGAGCTCCACGAGCATTTGGTTACAGGAAAACAGGTTCCAGAACGCTCTGTTGTTCTAACGTTTGATGACAACTATTTAGGATTTTATGAGAATGCTTGGCCGATCCTTAAGGCGAAAAACATTCCGAGTGGCATGTTTGTTCACACCGATTTTGTAGGCAGTACGTCCGGTAGTCATCCGAAGATGACTTGGGATCAGCTCAAAGAACTCGATGCAACAGGTTTGGTTGAGATTGGTGGGCACACTTGTTCACATCCTGGCGACCTTAAATCTCTTCCTGAAGACGTTCAGGAACGCGAGCTTACCAAATCGAAAGCGTTGCTGGAGGACCAGCTTGGGCACCCGGTGCCGTTTCTTGCTTATCCTGTCGGCAGTGCCGATGCAAAGACTATCGCGCTGACAAAATCTGCAGGGTACACAATGGCCTTCACAATGAAGAATGGTCCTGCAGAGGAATCACCAGGTGTCCTTGAGATTCAGAGAACGATTCAAACAAAATACAAACAGGCTTTTGAGGAATCGCTATCGCAGGCAAAAAATGTTCCGGCTGCGGTTATCACAACGGATATAAACGATGCACCAATCGCGCTGACTTCAGGAGAGTTTGACGATATCTCATTGGTGTTTGTGTCCGGTGGTATCCCGATGTCGGTTCGTGATCCAGATGGAGGCCGTAAGTCCGTCGGTGCGTATGTCGAAAAGCATGGCGGTAAGGCAGGCATGAATGGGACCTTCTTTGTAAATGCGGCACTCCGCGGAACGGACAATGCCATGATCGGTCCATTCAGATCTCAGAATGAAGGTAAGTTCTTCGACGATCGGGATGCCAGGCGTTTAGAAAAACTTGTTGGGCGTCCTTTGATTGCGTGGAATGGAAAGCAAATTTCTGTGGCTCCGTTTAGCGCTGAAGCCTTGAATACTGAAGAGGGTGTTCGTCAGCTTCATCCAGAATTTACCGATTGTTTCCTAGCAGGAGCATGGATTGTACATGAGGGGGTGGCACGGTCTCGAAGTGAGATTTCAACTGCAGCAGCCAGCGATTTCAATGATCCTCGTAAACGCGCATTTTTTGGTTGGAAAGCCGATGGGACATTGGTTTATGGTGCTACGCAAAACGTGATTACCACGTCTGCAATGGCTCGTGGTGCCGCGGCAGCTGGTTTACAGGAAGCTTTTCTTATGGATAGTGGCTTCAGTACATCGGTGGTTTATAACGGTAAGATTATGGCTACTGGGCATTCAAGTGAATCGTTGCCAAGCCGCGAAGTCCCTCATGCATTGGTCATTCAGGGTGAGCTGGGACTGGCATTGGATGCTGATACTCAGAAGGCATTCGATGAAGCCAAGTCATCTACTGCAGTGCAACAGGATAGTGAAGTAGAACCGGCTACAAAAACGAAAAAACGGCGTCGAAATCGACGCCGTTAGTGCCCAAAGCGAGAGTCGAACTCGCACGCCTTTCGGCACTGGTACCTGAAACCAGCGTGTCTACCATTTCACCATCTGGGCTGATAGCGAGTGGATATTACTATACTTCTTCTGGAGTGTCAAGCCGACAATCATGGATGGCTTGTGGGAACGATTCCACGATAATATGCGTATTCGAGTTAACAATTATGGTTTTAGGCTTTATTGGTACACAGACACTGATCATCGTGATGGTCATCGCGCTGCTGGTTTTCGGACCGCAGAAGCTCCCTGATATTGGACGTCAAATCGGTCAGGCGATGCGCGAGCTCAAGAAAATGTCAGGCGATATGACGAAGGCACTTGATCTTGACCAGCACATTTCGATGGATACGAATTACAACTATGGCTCGTATTCAAACTATACGGATTCATCAACGTATCAAGAACCCATGGACCAGTATGGCTTGAGTGATACGCATGCGTATGGCCACGATAGCGAGCTACAGCTTGAACCCGCTCCTCCATCCAAAACCCTTGAGATAACGGGTAATGCATATGCCGAGGATGGCACGTTAATTGCGGATGACTCTGGAGAAGAGTCTGAGGTCGTCGCATTGGATGTGGTTACCGATGGTTCAGACATGGGTGAGGTAGCTGAGGCTCAGCCAGTGGATGCATCCGCGTCTGTGGTCGAAGTTGTAAGCGTTGAGGAAGCACCTGCTACGGATACGTTCGTGGATGCTGGTGACGCTTTTGCAAGTGATGTTGAGGCGGTGGACGTAGAACATTCACCCGCAATCGCAACCGAAGGTCGGGCGGACTCGACATCGGATGAGGTAGCATAGTAGTACAGCACGTAAGTGCGGAGGATTACGGTAATGACAGTAGCATATTGGACAGGATGGGAAGGTTGGGCAATCGCTGCGGTTGTCTTCTTGGTTCTGTTTGGCGGTACAAAGATTCCCCAGCTGGCAAAGGGACTTGGCGAAGGTATTCGTGAGTTCAAGAAGTCAGTTATCGACGAAGAGAAGCCTGAAGACAAGAAGTCCGACGGAGACGGCAGCTAGTTATGTCGATTCTCGTAGCGTTATTGACGATTGTATTGTTTCTCTTGTCGATTGCTTTGATCTTTGTGGTTGTAGTTCAAAACCCAAAGAGCGAAGGGTTTGGCTCGGGAGTTCAGAATACACCTGGTGGATCATTCCGTGGTAAAGCGGGATTTGATGACATCATGTCCAACTACACACGCATTATTGCGATTGCTTGGATTGCTACGGCTTTTCTGGTTGGAGCAGTCAATCGCTAACGTACGGGATTGGTGTTGACAAGCGTGGTCCCCGCAGGGGGGCCACGCTTGTTTTGTTTACGAGGTTTATAAATGCCTTTACTAGTGCCCCTGCCACATTATGTTCAGATTGCGTCACAGGTAGATAACTTCGACATCCGTGGTGTCAAAGTTATTCCGTTGTCCCAGCTGACAACGATACTGAAACGACTCGAATCAGTATCTACTCAATCTGTCGTCTCGGCGATTCAAAGTGTGTACAAGGCTGAGGGATATCCGCTGGCGGTGGTGACGGATATTGAAAAGCAAGGGGATACCTGGGTTGTCAAAGTCGCTGAAGGTCGCATTCGGAAAATTATTGTTACGGGCAGTAAGAAATCTAACCTTGCCCAAGTAACTCGGTTTCTTGATCTTCAGGTTGGAAATGCTTATCACTTACCTACCAGCCAACGGGATCGAGCAAGACTAGCTCGCCTTGGTGCGTTTGCAGATGTTCAAATTGCACCCATCATTGGTGACGATGCAGCAATCACTGAACTGGGAACGGTCGATGTAAAGGTTACGCTAAAGGATACGCAAACCGGTAATGTAGCTGCGACCGTTGGTTATGGTGACTTCACTGGTTTTACTGGATTCGTTTCGTTGACTGAGAACAACTTGTTTGGTTCGTTAAATCAGGCACAACTAAACTGGCAGCGTTGGTCTTACCTTACACTCGATGCATTCGGGAATTTTGTTCAGCAACCCGCGCGGCAAGCGTTCTCCGTTAGTCTGCAACATCCGGTTGCCAATGCTAAGTCAAGCGGCTTTGATGTTTCTCTCTACGACCAAAACACTCTTTTCTTGCCGACCTTTTCTAGTAATGTCGAGACGCTTCGTAACTATGAGCAACGTAAAGGCGGAAATGTTCGACTTGGACGTCGCTTTGGTAGAAGCGAAGTCTGGTTTGGTTACAGGCATGACGATGTCAGTATGGCCGCCGCCCCAGCGACACTAGGAGCAGGGGCCGCAGAGCTCGCGGCGAGTGTTGGAATAGTCAGCGCCGTACGATTTCAAGTAGGGGATGACTCGCGAGACAATTCCGTAAACCCGCAGTCCGGTACAAATTGGCGGCTTTCGACGGAAAGTGCATCGTCATTCCTTGGAGGAACAACGTCATTCTCTAAATCCGAATTGGACTTTAGGAGTTACCATCGCCTATCACCTTCATCACCCACACAGAAACAAGGGCTTACGCTTGCATCAAGGACAATGCTCGGAGTGACATCTGGCATCGTTCCGCTAACGGAGCAGTTTTATCTCGGCGGTTTTGACCTGATGCGAGGGTACGACCTCTACTCTTTGCGAGGGGCATCGATGTTCCTACAAACGGCCGAGCTACGTGTTCCTGTATCAGACAGTGTTACAGGTGCATTTTTTGTTGATTACGGTGGTGCATCTACAGGTACGTCGATTAGTGGAAAAGATCTGAAGACCGGCGTTGGTGCTGGACTGAGATTTGCTACACCGTTTGGCCCAATTCGCTTGGACTTTGCCGTGGGGCGTCGCTTGCAAACCTATGTTTCACTAGGACAGAATTTCTAAATGTGGGTTATCGAACGCGCCCGAGTGGAAGATTTTCAAGTGCTTGAAGGACTTGTTGAATCGACATTTATCGAGACTTGGACGGGGATTGTCGATGATACACATTTGCAACAGCATCTTGCTGTTGGCCACGGGCGGCAGATCGTAACGCAATGCATCGATTGTCCAAAAACTGATGTTTTCGTCGTGCGTGGTGAAAGTGGACTTGTTGGATATGCGGTTGGCCACGTGTCATCCGATAACGATGAATTTTCCTTGCACAATTATTACAAATTGGAAAAACTCTATCTGAGAGCAAGTGCA
>JAURHZ010000039.1 GCA_030833025.1 Armatimonadota bacterium | reverse complement strand
TGGCCGGCGCTTCAGATGCAGAATGGACCAATGAACACCGACGGTAACGCGTATGTTGGCAAGCCAATCCCACCGATTGGTCATTTGAAAATGGCTATGTAGAAGTCGGGGCCCAAGTGCGACAGGGGACGTCGATAGATAAAACGTGAACTAAAACCACGTGCTTGGTGTTTTATAGCAGTAACTGTTACATTTCAGGAGAACAAGATGGCAAGACCAATCGTGGGGGAGACATCCCCAGCATTTACATTGAAGACCGGTGATGGAACGACGATCTCATCAAGCGATTACACGGGGAACAAGGCAATCGTTCTTTACTTCTACCCAAAGGATGACACGCCTGGGTGCACGCGTGAGGCTTGCGACTTCCGCGACCTAGAAGCTGAATTTGCTGCAGCTGGAGCTGTTATCTTTGGAGTCTCGAAAGACTCTGAGGCAAGCCATGCAAAGTTTTCCGGGAAGTTTTCGTTGAACTTTCCATTGCTTTCAGACCCGGATGGCGCTGCATGTGAGGCATTTGGCGTTTGGGTTGAAAAGATGAACTACGGAAAAAAGTACATGGGCATTGAGCGTACGACATTTGTCATCGGCAAGGATGGAGCTATCAAGGCCGTTTTTCCAAAAGTTAAGGTGGATGGACACGCAGCAAAGGTCCTCGCTGCGGTCAAAGACGCAGAATAGTTAAACCGATTTCAGTAAGTCCCGATATTCGCACCACGATAGAATGCCGGGACTATCTGAAAGGTTTTCCTGTTCATAATGCCTGAATCACAAACCGTTTTGTTGTGGAAAAATTTGGCCGCACAGCTTCGCGCTGACTCAATTCGCTGCACCACTGCTGCAGGCAGCGGTCACCCAACATCGGGAATGTCTATCGCGGATGTCATGGCTGTTCTCCAAGCCAGTTACCTGCGCTACGACTACGCAAATCCTAATCATCCATCTAACGACCACCTCATCTTCAGCAAGGGACATGCATGCCCTGTGCTTTACGCGATGTACCGTGCGGCAGATGCGATTTCTGAAGAAGACCTTCTTTCTGTCCGAAAATTTGGGTCCATTTACGAGGGCCATCCAACTCCATTAATACCTCACGTGGATGCGGCTACTGGTTCCCTTGGTCAGGGCCTTGGTATTGCCGTTGGCGTCGCAATCGCTGCACGAAAAATTGAGAAGCTCAGCTACCGAACATGGTGTGTTCTTGGTGACTCCGAAATGGCAGAGGGATCTGTGTACGAAGCGATGGCCGTTGCTTCCCAGGAGGGCCTCGACAACCTGATCGCAATTCTTGACATCAATAAGCTAGGACAGCGTGGTGAAACCGCACTTGGTCACGATATCTCCAAGTACCGTGCCCGCGTCGAAGCCTTTGGATGGCATGCAATCGAAGTGGATGGCCACTGTGTCGAAGCGATCAACGATGCACTTGCAGCGGCAGTCGCGCATACAGGCAGCCCGGTCGCAATTCTCGCGAAGACCGAAAAGGGTGGCGGAGTCTCGTTCCTTTCCGGCGCGCCAGGATGGCATGGCAAGGCACTTTCGGCATCCGATGCTGAAAAGGCGCTTGCTGAGCTTGGAAATCCTTCTGGTCTGATTGTGAAGCCGCAGCTTCCTCCTGATGAACAAGGCGAAGCCGTCGTTGCTGATCAACCATTGAATCTTCCTGACTACGCAGTTGGGCAGAGCGTAGCGGTTCGTAAGGCATTTGGCGATGCGCTCGCAGCACTTGGCGCAAGCCGTGCGAACTGCTTTGCAGTCGATGCAGAAGTCGGGAACTCGACCTACCTTGAGTTCTTTGGAAAGGCATTCCCAGAGCGTCACTTCCAGTGCTATATCGCTGAACAGATTATGGTCGGCGTAGCACAGGGTCTGGACGTCCAAGGCAAGGTTGCCTTCGCAGCAACATTTGCAGCATTCTTCTGCCGCGCATACGACCAAATCCGCATGGCCGCTGTTAGCCGCGCTTCGC
Source organism: Armatimonadota bacterium (assembly GCA_030833025.1). GTDB lineage: Bacteria > Armatimonadota > Armatimonadia > Armatimonadales > Armatimonadaceae > CAIRTT01. The sequence continues at coordinate 11,066 of JAURHZ010000039.1, read as the reverse complement.
TCCGTCTTGTCGGAACACACGCCGGCGTCTCCATCGGTGAAGATGGACCGAGCCAAATGGCATTGGAAGACATCGCGATGATGCGTTCCGTGTTCGGCTCGACGGTTTTGTATCCATCAGATGCCACCACAGCCGCCGCGCTTATTCCATTGATGGCAGATACCGAGGGTATTTCCTATATGCGTGCAACACGCGAAGCGACACCTGTGCTGTATCCGAAGGGCACAGAGGTCAAGCTTGGCGGTTCTTATACTGTCCGCGAAGGCAATGATGCAACCATTGTCGCTGCGGGTATCACATTGCACGAAGCGCTCAAGGCTGCTGATACGCTTGCCGCTGAGGGTGTACATGTTCGCGTTATCGACCTGTACTCGGTGAAGCCAATCGACACCGATGTCCTTCTGAAAGCGGTTCGTGAAACGCCATTAATGGTCGTAGCCGAAGACCACTGGGTCGAGGGCGGTATCGCGGATGCAGTTCTTGCTACCCTTACGGCAAATGGAGTTGCACCAAAGCGCTTTGCTCACTTGGCGATTCGTGAAATGCCACAGTCTGGTAAAACGGCCGAGCTGTTGGCTGCGTACGGAATCGATGCAGCGGCAATCATTAAGGCTGTCAAAGCTTAGGCGTTTCATCTAACATAAAAGCCACTCAGCTGACGGATATGCTCCTTCAGGCGAGTGGCTTTTTCGTTTAAGTCTCTGTTAACTACGTATCTTGATTCCGTCTTCAAGTGTCATCGCTGCGCGCAGGATTCCGCCCCGTCACACCGTTCTGGCAAAGTCTGTCAGTAAGAAGAGTAAAAGAAACAGCCACTCACACAGTAGGACGTATCCGATGGGGAAAGTGGCTATGTTTCGCAACAAGATACTCATGTGCTGACAACAAACTAATCGTGTCGTCTGAAGAATTTACTAGGTTTTGAAATGCAGCCTTGCAGGTCATTGAACCGGGCACCCACATTGCATGAAATCAAAATGAAAACAGCCACTCACCCGTTAGGACTTATCCATTTTGGAGAGCGGCTGTTCAGTTATTGCTTGGTGAACTACTTGGAAATGTTTCTATGCGATGAGGTACTCATCCACTGTCATCACACCAAATGTACCCTCAGCGCGTGCCTTGAGAGCAAGTAGCAACGCTGCGGCTGTGTCTAGAGATGTCATACAGGGAACAGATCGCTCAACCGTAGCGCGGCGAATAAGCTGACCCTCTTCTTCAATACGCTTATCTTTAGAAAGGGTATTGATGACGAGACCGACTTGACCCGAGTGGATGCGCGTGACAAGGTTGTCCTCGGATTCCGTAATCTTTGCAACCGTGTCGACGTTTAGTCCATTGGCAGCGAAGTATGCTGCGGTGCCAGCCGTTGCCTGGAGAGCATAGCCCATCGATGCAAACTCACGAGCAATCGGGAGTGCTTCTTCCTTATCGGCATTTGCCACCGTGAAGAGGACTGTTCCGGTTATTGGAAGACGAAGGCCCGCACCAACCATTGCTTTATAGAGCGCACCTGGGTACGTGATATCTTGGCCGAGCACCTCACCGGTCGACTTCATTTCAGGACCGAGGGCGTTGTCGACGCCGACAAGCTTCTGGAACGAGAAAACGGGTGCCTTGACCGCGGGGTTCTTTTGTTCCGGATAGAGACCCTCTGGGAAACCCATATCCGCAAGTGCTTCGCCCATGATGCAGCGTGTTGCGACCTTGACCATCGGGATGCCCGTAATCTTTGAAAGATAGGGCACCGTGCGCGAGCTGCGAGGATTGACTTCGATGACATACGGCTCATCGCCATCACAGACGAACTGAATATTCATCAGCCCGACCACTTTCATCTCTTTGGCAATACGCACAGCATAGTCAACGACTTTCTGCTTTGTGATGTCTGAGACATTCTGAGGTGGATAGACAGCCATCGAGTCACCAGAGTGCACTCCAGCACGCTCGATATGTTCCATAATGCCCGGAAGGAGGCAGGTAACGCCATCGGAGATGCAGTCAACCTCAAGTTCCCGTCCGACAATGTACCTATCGACGAGAATCGGAGCCTTTGGCGAGACATCCACCGCGTATGTCATATAGTGGACAAGCTCATCCTCGGTGTATACGATTTCCATCGCGCGGCCGCCCAGAACATACGATGGCCTTACAAGACACGGATAGCCGATCTCATTCGCGACGGCAACCGCGGCATCGGCGGTCGTAACAGCACGGCCCTCGGGCTTTGGAATATCCAGCTTTCGAAGGAGGGCCTCAAACTGATGGCGGTCCTCAGCGAGGTCGATGGAGTCTGCCGATGAACCCAGAATCCGAACACCGGCATCTGCGAGTGAGCGTGCAAGATTGATTGCCGTCTGGCCGCCAAACTGCACAACCACTCCTTCGATAGGGGATTCACGCTCGATGATATTCATGACATCTTCAGCCGTCAATGGCTCAAAATAAAGCCTGTCACTGGTATCGAAGTCAGTGGACACCGTTTCCGGATTGTTGTTAATGATGATGGCTTCGTGGCCGGCTTCGCGTATTGCCCAGACACAGTGGACGGAGCAGTAGTCGAATTCAATGCCTTGGCCGATGCGAATCGGGCCGGAGCCGAGAACGATGATTTTCTTATTCATGGTGTTTGGCGGGTGGCCCGCCCTCCCATGCAATGACACATCGTGGGCTGACCCGCGTATTATACATTATCTAAATACGCAGGCGTATTGAAATGCAGTACCAAATCATTGTTCGGTAGGTTTAAGTGGGTATTTACATCACTTAGTTCTTTACGCTAATCAAGCATTCCTGATACGAACGTTGCTGATCTGGGCCAGCATGTTTCCGTCGCTCTCGCTAACCTTAGGTTGGTCCCTCATGCGTATTCGCTTGAGGTATTCACAGAGTGCACCGCACGATCATGGCGCACTGTCGATCGAGGTAAGAGCGAGCGAGATAAACATACACTTTTACCTTGCAACGGATAGCGTGGAAGGGGTGCATACGTTAGAATTCACAACTCCCGTAATCTGTATCGTTACAGTCTTATTCGATGGGGAATAAAGGGTCTAAGTATGAAATACGTCGGGCCGATAGTTGCGGTCGCTGCCACGATGACATCCATTGCAACCCTTGCAATGATGAGTTCTGATGCCTCTGCATCACAGGTTGGTAAAGTACAGCAAAAAACGACAAAGAAACCTGCAGAAGTCACAACATTCACCTCTGTTGTCGTTCCATTCCTGACTAAGTACTGCATTCCATGCCATGGTCCCACAGGCGCTAAAGCGGGCGTCACGCTGCATGACATTAGTCATAACCTAGCCATTGGCAAGGATATGGACCGTTGGAACTCGGTTCTCAAGCAGCTTGTCCTGTCGGAAATGCCACCGTCTAACGAAAAACAACCTCTTGTCAGCGATGTCAGCAAGGTCATTGACTGGATAAATGGTGAGCTGAACAAATCAGGCAATGCGTCTAGTCTTTATCAAAAGCTTGAACATCCAGACTATGGCAATCTAGTGAGCCATGAGAAGCTATTTAGTGGAGAGATAAAAACGAAGCCATTTTCTCCTGCACGGTTGTGGAGGACGAGTCCAAATGTCTTTGATAATGTCAAATCCAGTTACGGTGGTGACTCTAGAAGCATCAGGCAACCATTCCTTGTAGAAGACCGGAAGGGAATTAAGGAATACGCAAACCTGTTGTTCGCGGATTCAGCGGTTGTTGATGTTTTGCTGGCAAATGCCGGCTATTGCGCAGATCAGCTTATCCAGAAGGAACGTCTCTATAAGGACATCGCAGCGCAACAAAATCCACCCAGTCAAGACCAGTTGGAAGTTGCTGCGTCGCAGCACTTCAAAAAGGTTGTCTTTCGTGACCCCACGAAGGATGAGTTGCTGAAGTACGCCAGTCTATTCAGACTTTCTGCGAAAGACGGCGGCAATTCAGAAGCCTTACGAGTGATGCTGATGGCGATTATGATGCATCCCGAATCGGTCTATCGAGTTGAAATAGGCCTGGGGGAATCGGATGCTTCTGGTCGCCGGATGCTTTCATCCACCGAACTAGCCTTTGCTATTTCCTATGCCCTTACAGATCAACGCCCAGACAGTATTCTCCTACAGGCCGCTGAAGCAGGAAAGCTAAAATCCAAAGAGGACGTGCAGGCTCAGATCTCGCGTATGCTCGAGGATGAATCCCTTGAAAAACCAAGAATACTACGATTCTTCCAGGAGTTCTTTGGCTATAACCAAGCTCATGTAGTATTCAAAGATGAAGCACGCTCCGGCGGGTTCAGATATTACGGAGAAGACTACCCAGTCATTTATGAGCGAGATGCCGACCTTTTTGTACTAAATATTCTTGCTAACGATAAAGACGTTTTTAGGAAGTTATTGACGTCTGATGAGTACTACATACTAAACAGGCAGACTTTCAGAAATACGGTTTATGTTTTTTACGAACAGAACAAGGAGATGATCGATAAAGGTCAGCTTCCAGAAGAAAAGTCAAAGGAACTGCTTACGAGTCTTGGCTTGAAGAGTTGGAAGGAACTTAACAAAAAGTATTTCTTGCACCCGTTCGACCGAGGCTTCGATGGTAGCGCTAGGGCAATAAAGGCCATGGGGAAGGAGATTCCTTCGGAAGGCAGAATCGGTCATCCAGACGAGGGCAAATCGTTTCAAGCAGTTAGCAAGGGGATGCACATAATCTATGAGAAGTATCCCATGGCCTATGACCTTAAGGATGATGAGCAAAATTTCTTGCTTCCTCAGCCCTACAAAAGGCCGAACCGTGCCGGGATGCTTACACATCCCGCTTGGCTGATTGCGCACTCTCTGAACGACATATCTGATCCAATCCGTCGTGGCAAGTGGGTTAGGCAACGCTTATTAGCAGGTGTTGTTCTAGATGTACCGATTACGGTGGATGCCACCATTCCGCAGAACCATCAAAAAACTTTGAGAGAGAGACTATCTGTCACGGAGGCAAAAGCCTGCTGGCGATGCCACGTACAGATGAACCCAATAGGTTACACCTTTGAGGTGTTTGATGATTTTGGTCGGTACCGCACTTTAGAAGCTCTTGACAAAATGCCTAAGGTGAATGGTCAATATCCCGTCAAACCAGTCAACGCTCGAGGCGTTTTAGAGGGCACCGGCGAAGTAGGTGTAGATGGTAACGTCAAGGATGCTCTGGAACTCATCCACAAACTTGCCAATTCGAAAAAGGTAAGGCAATCCATAATTCGACATGTGTTTCGATATTACATGGGAAGAAACGAAATGCTGTCAGATTCAGTGACCCTGGTGGCCGCAGAAAAAGCGTACCTTGATAGCGGAGGAAGCTTCAAGGCGTTGTTGATTTCATTACTTTCCTCCGACTCGTTCCTTTACCGGAAAACCGTTACCAAAGGTTAGGCGCACATCATGACACATACACGTCGCAGCATTCTTAAAGGCATGTCACTCGGAGCTGGTAGCTTTCTACTAAGCCCATTGTTGTCACAGATCGAAGCGCATGCCGAGGGCAACGTAAGTGCAATACCTAGCCGGTTTGTTTTTGTTGTCAAGGACAGTGGCATTTGGCCATCGGGTATCACACCGGCCGAATTCATGGCTAATGGAAGTAAGCCAATCAATGCATCGCTAAAAAACGCTACGCTTCCTCCATCGATGGCTCCTCTTAGGCCATTTCAAGACCAGGTTGCCATCGTGCAGGGCCTCTCAGGGAAAATGTGCCGCGGTGGCCACACGAGCCATTTTGGCATGATGGGCGTATATATGGTCGGGAGTGAAGTCAACCCGGGTAATCCCTTACGGGCGACAGCAGATGCGGAATTGGCCAAATTAAATCCTGCTCCTTTCAATCACGTGGCCTTGGCTGTCAGAGGAGATTGGGGATCCACCAACTATGGCGGAACGATGTATCCTGGGATCTCAGCAGTCGGCCCCGGTAAAGAGCTTCCGTTTCAGGGTAGCCCCGATGTAGCCTTTGACCAATTGTTTGGATCGGCCGTTTCTACATCCAAAGAGGGCGAGAGACGATTCAAACTTCAGAAAAACCTGTTGGACTTTATGGTCGACGACATCAAGAAACTTGAACAGGCCATTCCGTCAACGGAAAAGATGAAGATGGATGCATATCTCAATGCATTTGAAGAGCTCCAGATTCGCCACAGTAAACTCGTCGGGATGAAAGATAATCTTAAGGGGAACGCACCACAGCTCTCTGACAAGTTTACGTCCATGGTTGAGGAAGTTCGTCAAGAAGCCCATTGCGATTTGGCCGCAGCTGCCTTAATCGCCGGACTCACAAACTGCGTCACCATACGCCTAGACAATGCAAACACCGTCTACAAGGCCCTTGGGTTAGCGCGAAATATTCACGGCATTGGACACGATGAAGGTGATAACGGACGAGATCAAGCACAATGCCGAGACATCATCCAGATGCATCACATGTCGTTGATTGCTACGATTGCAAAGAAGTTGAAAGCCGTTCCCGAGGGGAATGGCACCATGTTGGACAACACCATGATCATCTATCTCAGTGACTCTTCAAATAAACACCATGGAGATTGTCTGGAGTGGCCGTATGTCATCGTCGGTGGTTGTAGCGGCAAGCTCAAGATTCCCGGCCGTTATATTTGCTACCCTAAGTACGGCGATGCGGGATGTCGGACGATCGGAGATTGGTGGACCACCTTACTCAACGCACACGGCAATCCAATCAAATACTATGGCAATGAAGATCTTGAGCTCAAGCAAAACGGCTTATCCCATGCTGGACCGCTTGTAGAGCTGATCGCATAGCCCTCTAAGTCCCGCCTACGCATTGATGGTTTGCACCAACTAACCGCTAGTCGCATCACGTTGATACTTCAGTTCCAATACGCCCAACTCGTCCGTGGTGTGGGGCGTGTCGGGCTGAGCTAATGCCCGTTATGCACCGCTTGATACGCTTGACCCGTTCGCCTCCCAGGACCCAGCTAGCAGTTTTAGGGTTTTGATGCTGTTGCACCGGTGGCCATCGGAACTGGCGTCCACACATAGTGGGTACGTGACGATTATGGCCATCGCAAATGTGAGTTTTGGTTAGTTTACTGGGCGAGGATGGCAACTTAAGCCCCCCGTAAGCCCCTTTGTAGCTTTCGGGCTACGAGAGTGTGCAGATGGTACCGGCCGTAGGGGCGTTGAAGTCCTAGCGTAGCGAACTTGCCGAGTTACGCGCGCACACTTCGTCGTACCCGTGAAGTCATTTGGGTCTTCAATACATAGGTTTGGTAAAGACCACCATTGATCATGACCGAAGTGTTCCTCACAGCGCGCGTGATGAACTCGCCGTTATCCACGAAACGCTGCAGATCCTCTGCTGTAACTGAGTGCTCGACTGTGCCTTGGATCGGAGTCCAAAAGGCACAATATCAGCAATTTGGATTGCTCAATAATGTTGAATAACTTGCCTGTTTTGAACATCTCGATGGGGTGCTGCGGGAATCCCGAAAGGCTTAAATGACTCCCGTGGCGTTCGTCTATAAATCCTATGAGAGGAATTCGGACATGGCTCTTATGAAACACTGCCTTATCGACATTAAGTTCAATGCCTTTGACGCATCGTCCTGTTATTATTAAGGCCATCTAATGCACGCCGTCATTTCCTAATGCGGCGATCTGGAGCCACACGCGATGCGAGAAAATGTTTGGTTTGGACCAGGCGGCTTTGTGCTGTCCAGCAGCGGAGCAACCCGGAAACTGATTGAGCCCGCAACTGATAACCACCTCGCTAATGTTGCTGAATGCAGTGAAGCCGATGTCAATGCCGCTGTCGCCGCCGGCCTTGCCGCAATCGCCGACAAGCGCTGGTCGGGAAAGACCCCAGCTGAACGCGGTTCCGTTCTGCTGCGCCTCGCTGCACTCATCCGCGAAAATGTCACCGAGCTCGCAACCACGGAAGCACGCAATGCTGGCAAGCCTTTAGGCGATGCCGAATGGGAAGTTGGCGCGGCAGCTCGTGTTTTTGAATACTTTGCGGGAGCCATCGCTTTGCAGACAGGCGAAACAATCACAAACCGTGCAGATGGCATCGGGATGACGTTTCGTGAACCCATCGGTGTCTGTGGACTGATTGTCCCTTGGAACTTTCCGCTTCTGATTGCAACCTGGAAACTCGCACCGTGTCTTGCCGCTGGAAATGTAGCCATCCTGAAACCAGCACCTGCAACACCACTCACGGCTCTGGCACTTGCTGAGCTTGCTGCGCAGGCGGGTATCCCGAGTGGTGTGCTTTCTGTTGTTACGGGTGGCGATGATGCTGGGAAAGCAATCTCGGCACACCCTGACATCCGAAAAGTTTCCTTTACCGGCTCTACCAGTGCAGGGAAGTCTGTAATGCGCTCCGGTACCGAAACGCTCAAGCGGGTCACCCTCGAGCTCGGAGGCAAATCGCCAAGTGTGGTCTTCGCAGATGCCGATATTGCCGCCGCCACTGGCTCTTGTGGTTCATTCCTTGGTAATGCAGGACAGGATTGTTGCGCCCGAAGCCGCTACCTTGTCGAAGCATCCATCTACGATGACTTCAAAGCACAGTTTGTTGCAAATGTTGCGGCGACAAAGCTTGGCGTAATGGATGATCCTGGCGCTGAAATGGGTTGTTTAATCTCCCGTGAACACCGTGAAAATGTCCACGCATTTGTAACACGTGCCGTAGCGGCGGGAGCAACAGGTCTGACCGGTGGTGAAATGCCGGCTAGCGATACGCCAGGCGCGTTCTATCCACCAACCGTCCTTGAAGGCGCGGGTATCTCCAGCGAAATCTTCCAAGAGGAAGTCTTTGGGCCGGTAACCATTTTGGTGCCATTCACCGATGAAGCAGATGCTATCCGCCTTGCAAACGCCACACGCTTTGGACTTTCTGGTTCCGTTTGGACACGGGATATTTCCAAAGCCCTCCGCGTTGCACGCGCTGTGGATTCCGGTGTTCTCTCAATCAACTGCAGTAACAGCGTTCACACTGAGCTGCCATTTGGCGGCTTCAAAGAAAGTGGCATCGGCCGGGATTTGGGTAAGTCTGCCCTCGATGCCTATACCGAAGTTAAAACGGTCTTTGTTCGCACTGTTTAGGAGACAACTATGTCCAATCATGGTCACTTGACACTCGAGTCGCTTGCCGATGCTGCACTTCACGGAACAATTGAAACAGTCTTAATTGTTATTCCGGACTTTTACGGACGTCTCCTTGGTAAACGCACACCAGTGAATTACTTCCTTTCCAATGTTGCTGAGAGCGGCTGGCACATTTGTGACTATGTCCTCGCCTGCGATATGGAAATGGATCCAATCTCTGGCTATGACTTCGCCAACTGGGAGCGTGGTTACGGCGACCTCCACGCAATGATTGACCCAGCGACGCTTCGCGTGGCCGCATGGGAAGAGAAAACAGCCATCGTTCTCTGCGACCTCCTTGACCCACGAACACACAAACCTGTCCCGGTGTCCCCACGCCAGATGCTCCGAGACCAGCTCGCTAAGGTTGCTGAACTCGGCTACACAGCAAAGGGCGGCTCCGAGTATGAGCTCACACTCTTCGATGAGTCATTTGAGGAAGCTGAAGCAAAGGGCTTTCACGAACTGACGCCAAGCGGGCGTTATCAGGAGGATTACCACATCCTCAAGGGGACGCGACATGAACCCATCATGTCACGCCTCCGCCATGTCCTGGATGCAAGCGGGGTTCCAGTAGAGTTCACAAAGGGGGAAGCTGGATTTGGCCAGCAGGAACTCAACCTAAAATTCAGCGAGGTCCTCGAACAGGCAGACAGAAACCTCCTCTATAAGCATGCGGCCAAAGAAGTGGCTGCTGCACAAAAGCGCTCGGTTACGTTTATGGCAAAGTGGCACCACGATCACACTGGCTCGAGTGCGCACCTGCATTTGAGTCTTTGGAACAAAGCCGACCGAACATCGGTCTTCAAAGGCGAAGTTCCATTTGGCCCTGTGGTTGGCTCGGATGAATTCCGCTGGTTCCTCGGTGGATGGATAAAGCATGCACGCGAAATGGCCGTCTGCTACGCACCGTATCCTGCCAGTTACAAGCGATATCAATCCAGGTCTTGGGCTCCGACATCACTTGCATGGAGTGCCGACAACCGTACCGCGGGCTTCCGCGTCGTCGGTACCGGATCCAGCCTCCGTGTTGAGTGCCGACTTCCCGGTGCAGATGCAAACCCATATGTCGCCTATGCTGCATCCCTTGCATCTGGCCTCGATGGCATCCGAAATAAAATCGAGCCTCCAGCCGCATTTGATGGAGATGTCTATGCTGCGCGTGAGCTCCCACAAATTCCAAAGACATCCTATGAAGCCATCGATGCATTTGCGAATAGCAAATTTGCCAAGGAAGCGCTTGGCCCGGATGTCCACGCTCACTATCTCCGTTTCGTAGAAGTCGAGCAGGAAAAGTTCGATGCTGTTGTGACTAACTGGGAGCGGCAGCGGTATTTCGAACGTGCCTAGTTCACGTTTCACGGGCGAATGTGCGTTTACAAGCGATGCCCGGCTGTTGCTTAACAATGATTAATTCAGAATAACCTAGAGTTGGTAAGGAAAATAAAAGATGCGTCTAGAAGGTAAAGTTGCCATCGTTACCGGTGGTGGAAGTGGAATTGGCCGGGAAACCTGCCTGCGGTTTGCTGCTGAAGGTGCAAAGCTCGTCGTTGCAGACCTTGGTATAGTTGGTGCCGAAGAAACCGTTGCGCTGGTAAAAGCCGCTGGCGGTGAAGCTGTCGCGGTGAAGGTAGATGTCAGCAAAGCCGCAGATGCTAAGCTAATGGTCGACACCGCCGAAGAAACTTACGGCAAGCTTGACATTCTGTTCAACAATGCGGGCATTTCACATGCACAGGATGACGATGCCGTTACGACCGAAGAGGATGTCTGGGACCTGACATTCGATGTCAACGTCAAGGGAGTATTCCTTGGCTGTAAGTACGGTATTCCTGCGCTACGCCGCAATGGTGGCGGAACCATCATCAACACAGCATCCTTTGTTGCTGTTCTGGGCGCTGCAACTCCACAGCT
>JAURHZ010000399.1 GCA_030833025.1 Armatimonadota bacterium | reverse complement strand
AGAAGTCCGAGTACAACAGCTCAGACAACAGCTTGCAACACTGATAGCCAGCCCGAATCAAGCGGACATTGACACCTTTTACACCGAAGTCTCACGCTTTCAGGCAGCCTATCTGGAACACATGGCGGATGAGGAAGCCACAACCGAGCGCCTCATGATGGAGCATTTTTCGGATGAAGAACTCATTGGCCACCAGATAGCCATAATGGGTGAAACCAGCTTTGAGAGCCTGCTCCGGATGTTCCGCTTTATCGCGCCCGCGCGCCGGCTGGATGAAAACCTTCAGGTGCTACAGGCCTTTCGCGCGAATGCACCGGAACCCGCATTTGCAGCCGTGATGCAAACGCTTCAAGCAGCAATGCCACCGGCACAATACAACGCCCTTGCTGTTGCCCTCGGCTAATCGCGTGATCCGAGCGCGGGCCACTTCCGCAGCAGCAAGCTGCTAACGACGACCGAAACGCTGGACAGGCTCATCGCAGCACTGGCCAGCATCGGGGTCAGCGACCAGCCAAGCGTGCTCTGCAAGGCTCCCGCAGCAAGCGGCAGCATCAAAATGTTGTAGCCAAATGCCCAGCCAAGATTCCGCCGGATGGTCGACATCGTGGCCCGGCTGAGGAGAATGGCATCCACAATTCCTTGGAGATCGCCGCGGACCAGCGTAATGTCCGATGCCTCCATCGCGACATCCGCGCCCGTCCCAATCGCCATCCCGACATCTGCCTGGGCAAGAGCTGGGGCATCGTTAATGCCATCCCCGACCATACAGACAACTTCGCCGACAGCCTGCAAGGCGCGGATTTCCGAAAGTTTGCCATCCGGGCGCACACCCGCAATCACTCTGTCAATCCCGACCATCCGGCCGATGGCCTGTGCGGTGCGCTCGCTGTCCCCAGAGAGCATCACTACATTTATTCCCATTTGCTGGAGGTGCTGGATTGCCGTCACCGATGTCGGCTTCACCGCATCTGCAATCCCAAATGCTGCGCTGAGTTCTCCATCCACCGCGAGAAGGACGGTAGTCATGCCATCCGCTGCCCATGCATCGCAATCGACCATCGCCGCCGCCGTGACGATGCCTTCCTGCTTTAGGAATGCTGGGCTGCCAACATGGATTGTTTTGCCCACAACACGTGCCTGGATTCCAAGTCCGGTGGAGTTGATGAAGTCATCGGCGGTCTGTGTCGTAGCTCCTTGGCTTGTTGCGTAGGCCACGAGCGCAGATGCCACAGGATGCGCACTTAGCTCCTCAACTGCTTTTAGGAAGACAAGATTTTCGCTTTGGTTGCCAGCATAGTGCGCTACTTTGGAGACGCTTGGATGCCCTTCGGTAATCGTGCCAGTTTTGTCGAGGACGACAGTTGTGACACGGCCGGCTAGCTCAAGGATGGGGGCTCCTTTGATCAAGATGCCCATGCGCGCACCGCGTCCCGTGCCAACGAGGATGGCAGTCGGCGTCGCGAGGCCAAGTGCGCAGGGACACGCAACCACTAAGACGGCGGTGGCGTGCAGAAGAGCCGCTTGCAAACGCGGCGTTTCGGTTCCAAAGAGCATCCACAGCAGAAAGACAAGCCCCGCGAGTCCAAAAATGGCCGGTGTAAACCAGCTGCTGACCTGGTCCGCGATACGTGCGATGGGAGCCTTTTCGCTCTGCGCATCCTGAACCATCCGGACCACCTGCGCGATCGCGGTGTCGAGCCCAATGTGGGTTGCCTTTATCCGAACCGTCCCCGTGAGGTTGATCGTCCCGCCGAGGACATTGTC
>JAURHZ010000398.1 GCA_030833025.1 Armatimonadota bacterium | reverse complement strand
AAAGCGACCTTCTGTCTGGACACCGGTTTCGGCTTCCTTGGATGGGAATCCAAATGGTGGAACGCGCAGTCCACGCTTGCTAAATCCGCTACCTTCCGCTGGAGGCGGGACGAGGGAGTAGTCAAAGATTCCGATATTGGCGACGAAGAGTCGGCTACCATCAGCGTTGAGTGCGAGCGCGTAAGGTTGACGCCCCGCAGCGACATCGGCGATGACCTTCTTTTCGGTCAGATCAAAAACGATGACCCGCTGACGTGCAACATCGAGGGCGTAGACCGTGCGACCATCCGGTGCAAGGACAAGATCCTGAATATATGTTTCTTTGTCAGCCGCGATGGTAAAGAGGGGTTCCTGATCGACATTCATGACCTTGCGGTCGGTGGTTGCAGGCGCACTTGGGAGGGACCAGCTAGTTGCATCGTAGATGGAGATTCCATGTCCAGCATCGCCATTCGAGACGATGTACTGTGCACCGCCATGCGTGAATGCGCCGGCAAAGCCCATGTTTTTCTGGGTGATGACGCGTGGGACACCGCCCGGAGTGTTCCGCTGCCAAATGGTAAGTCCACCATCGTAGTTACCGACAAGCGTCTTGCCATCCGGGCTCAGGGACAGATCGAAGAGGTCACTGCCTGCGGTGTAGAGGCGCTCTCCCGTTGGATTCAGCAGACGGCCATTTGGGAGAACTCCGACATCTCCGGCAACAACCTTTGCCTGTCGGGTTCCGGCAGGATTCCCATAGCGTGTAAAGTCAACAACGGGTCGTGCGGCTTTCACAATAGGCTTGGCCCTGGCCGTAGCGGACGTTGGTGGTGCAGCAGCGGCCGGGGCAAGAAAAGCCAGGGCTGCAAACGGGATCGTCGGTGCAAATCGCAATGTGCTACGGGTCTTCATCCAGGAATCCTAACTGTGATGCTCTTAAAACATGAGCGCCGGGGGCAGTAAGCTCCCGGCGCTCAAAAAATTCATTTGGCACGGAAGGCGCTGAGACTAGTCGCCAGCCTTCTGGCCACGCTGTTCCTTGACTTCAGGGGTGTCGTTCTTACCTGGCGCAACAACGTTCTTGTCAGCGCAGCCGGTGAGAAGAGGCGCTACCGCCATAACGGCCATCAGTCCGCGCATTGCAATCAAAAGGTTTTTCTTCATTGTGTTTCTCCAATAAAACAAGACCGGCCTGCCCAATGTTTCCAAAGGTCAGACCGGCCTACGTTTCGATTAGTTGCTATGGAAGCAGTTGGATGTACCGCTGGTACCACATGGTGGGTAGTTTGCAGTGATCCATGCTGGGATATCGCCACAAGCAATTCCGGATGGGATGTTCATGCCATCACCGGAGTCAGGGTTGGTGTTAACAATCGCAGACGGATCTGCACAGTATGCCGTACGCGCTACTACAGGGTCACCCGCAACCATAAAACGACCATTGAATGCACCGCTCATATAACCGGTCTTGACCTTGATTGCCTTAGCATGGCCATCGACAAACGCGTAGTTCATCATGCCACTGCTGTGGCGGAGCTGCGATGTTGCAGTGCCGTTCCAAGTATCGCAAGCGAAGCCGATACCGATGGTCATACGTGGGGTGTCGTAGGTATCACCGAATGCAAAGGTACCTGCAGGCTCGGTGATGGATGCCAAGGACACACCTGGCAAGTGGGAACGGGTTTGTTCTGGGTTTGGTTGCTGGCGCTGAAGCAGACCGCCACCACGCCAACCGATTGGTCCCCAGTTGTAGCCGTAGCCGATGTACTTGCGGAGCTGGAAAGGACCGGAGGAAA
>JAURHZ010000397.1 GCA_030833025.1 Armatimonadota bacterium | reverse complement strand
GGTTACCCATTTACGGATTTAGGTTGGCGGCGGGAGCGCAATAAACGGCTAAAACTAGACAGGAAACAGAAGTAACTCTCTATCTCGCCACCATAAACTCCAACTCCCCATACAGCTCCAGCCGGTCGGGCTCCCCCGCGCCCTGTTTGACAAATCGCGCTTTACGACGGGCTGTTCGTCTGGGAAACACACCCGCTTCCGCATGCGCATGAAACACCATGTATAGCTGGCGCCCAGCTTTGATTAGCTGGCCACACCCGGTTCCGTGCACTGTACCCGCTTCGATCTGAATCGGATTCCCGCTAAATCGCGTCCACGGACCAAATGGAGTCGGACCCGTTGCATACCCAATCGCATACTTTGGATTGCGGAAGTCGTTCGCTGTGTAAATGAGATAGTAGACATCCCCGCGGCGGTAGAGATTGCCCGCCTCCACCACCGGCCAGTTGGCATCCGATGCGTTTTCCCAAGGCACCTCCGCTCGTATCGCCTCACGGACACTGGACATGTCATAACCCAAGAGGTCACCGTTCATCCGCGCGATAAAGATACGGTTCCCGCCGCCAAGGCGGACGAACACAATGTAAACCGTGCCATCTTTATCCACAAACCAGTCGGCATCAATCTCTTTGCCAACACTCGGCATCGGCTCGCGGCTTCCACCAACACCGACAAATGGACCCGTCGGGCTATCCGCGACCGCCACCGCAAGCTGCTCATTCGCCGTGTACAACAAGTAAAACTTCCCGCCGCGCACCAGCACACAGCCCGCCCAGAAACCACGGCGGCCATACGCATCCCCGCGGCGAAGCGCTATTTGCGGCTTTTCCCAGTGCAATGCATCTCGGGAGCGCCACACAGGCAAACCCTCATCCGGTGCCGCATCGTTCGTGCCGTATAGGTAGAACCACCCCTTGTGAGACAACACAAATGGGTCGGCCAGCACTACGTGGCGGGGCGGTTCCATTACTCGGTCACGCCAGTAAGCATCCCGCGCACATTCTCAACGGTCGCGGAAAGCAATCGCTTACGGCTCGCATCCGTGCTCCACGCAACATGCGGGGTCACAATCGCTTTTGGATGGCTGGTCAACACATGACCATCTCGTGGAGGTTCGGTTTCCATCACATCAGCTGCGTAACACGAAAGCAGACCATGGTCCAGCCCTCGACAAACCGCATCCGGGTCGACCACCGGGCCACGCGCGGTGTTCACCAAAATGGCACCTGGCTTAACTTGGGACAGAAATTCATCGTTTACCAAGCCGCGCGTTTCCGGTGTAAGCGGACACTGCAAAATGATGGCATCCAATGTAGGAAGGGCATCCGCAAGCGCAGTATGACCATCCTTTTCGCGACCGGGGAGTGCAATCGGAACCACATTTGCACCAAGTGCCACTAGCGGCGCTGCAATCGCCTTGCCGATATTCCCGTAGCCAATAATCCCGATGTTCGAGCCGGCAATCTCCAGCATCGGACGCAGCGTATAGCTCCACACACCTCGCTGTTGCCAGCCGCCATGTGCAACGTGTACAGCATTGCCTACGATGTTATGAGCTGCGGCGAGCAGCAATCCAACCGCAAGCTGTGCCGTACTCGGCGTCGAATAGCCCGCCACATTCCGCACTGCAATCCCGCGCGCAGCAGCGGCATCCACCGCAATATTGTCAAGACCCGTCGCGAGAACACTAATACCTTTGAGTCCCGGGCACGCCGCGAACAAGGCATCATCGAGGCGACACTTATTCGTGATCACGATGTCGGCATTTTGCATCCGCTCGGCCAGAAGCTCTGGAGCCGTGCTCTCGTACGCCGTCACCACGCCAA
>JAURHZ010000396.1 GCA_030833025.1 Armatimonadota bacterium | reverse complement strand
AAGCGCAACCCTAAACATATTCCTTCGCTTGCTGTCGTCGCATCACTTGCTGGCTCTGGTGGCATGGGTGAAAAGCAGCTAGCAGCGCTCGAACAGCTGGTTAGATTACTCCCAAATGATGCAGATTTTCTTGAAAAATACTGTCAGTCTCTCCTTGAGCGAAAGCGGGATACCGAGGCCGGCGAATACATAGAACGCTTTGTGCGGCTTGCGCCTAACAGCCACCTTGCAGCGACTTATCAGGGAATACTGGCTTACAGGCTGGATGCATCCCCGGAAGGCTCCCAAACGGCCATCGCACACTTTAAACGTGCCTTGGAACTCGAGCCCCAAGCACTATTCCCACGCCTTTATCTCGGAAAGCTCTACCTCCGGATTCGAGATACAAAGCAGGCGGTTTCAATCCTTGAAGATGCAGCCAAAAAGATGCCTCGCAAGATGGACATCCAGTTTGAGCTTGCAAATGCCTACACCCAGGCAAAGCAACCTGCCAAAGCAAAGCTGGCTCAGGGCCGCTTTGAAGCGCTACGCAAAGACAACGACAAAATGCGCGGCCTAATGAAGCGCTGTGCTGTAGACCCCAAAAACGGAGCCCTCTTCAAAGAAACTGGACTGTTCAGCCTCAGTATCGGTAACACCATGAACGCTCGCGTTTACTTAGACCACGCAGACAAGCTGACTCCCGGCGACCCAGAGATTACCGCTGCTTGGAAAAAGCTCGAGAAGCTCGAGAACAATCGTCAGGCGCTGATGCAAAAGCTATCCACAATGCGAACAGCTCCTCAGAACGCCGCTGGAGGCTCCCGTTGACGAAGCACTTCGCCCCACCACTGATCCTCGCGCTTAGCATTTTCATGCACGGATGCACACCAGCGCCCAAGGTCTCGACGTCTACCGATGTCAAGTACAACGCGTATCCTTCATCGTTGTTTGTAGACATCGCCAAGCAAGCCGGCATTGACTTCACTGCTGATACCGGTATCGCTGGAAAACGCCTCTATTTTATCGAAAGTACACCCGCCGGCGGCGGATTTATCGACATCGATAGTGATGGCAACCTCGATGTCATCCTTCTCCAGCCAGGCGCATCATCGGTCGACCAGCTCAAAGGCCCACGTGCTTTGACTGGTTTGTTCCGCAATCAAGGGGATGGCACATTCACGGATGCAATCAAAGGCAGTGGCCTAGACAAGGACCTCGGGTTTGCCCACGGCGTTGCGGTGGCGGACTACGACAACGATGGCCATAGCGACATCCTAATCACGGCATACCCCCGTAACTTTTTGTTCCGAAATGTGGGTGGCACAGGCAAATTTGAAGATGTCAGCGAGCGCGTTGGTCTCGCCAAAACACATAGCACCGGATTCGCAACGAGCGCTGCATTTGGAGACATCGATAACGATGGCCGCCTAGATCTCTACATTTGCTATTACTCCCCTTGGACGCCGGAGACCGACAAGCCCTGCAAGAACGCACAAGGCACACGTGATTACTGCACTCCTGAAATCTATGATGCCGATACGCATCGACTGTTCCGCAACACACCCAATGGCTTTGTCGATATTACGAAGGCTAGTGGCATTGAAGCGAATAAGGGTCGCGGACTTGCAGTAGCCTTTGTAGACTACGACCAAGATGGCAAACAGGACATCTTTGTTGCGAATGACCTCTCGCCGAGCTTTCTCTGGCACAACAATGGTGGCTTGAAGTTCACCGACAAGGCTGTCGAAGCAGGCTGCGCTTACTCTGAAAACGGCTCACTTATGGCTGGAATGGGCATCGCAATCGCCGATTATGACCGCACATCCCGCCCAAGCATGTTTGTTACCAAC
>JAURHZ010000395.1 GCA_030833025.1 Armatimonadota bacterium | reverse complement strand
ATCACGGTGCCACAATCAGTACAAGCGAACAACTCGGAAACATTCAAGGTCGGCATGCCCGTGCAGGTTGCACAGGGTGGTCATGATGCGCCTGCCGGCGAAGCTTCCGGGCATGCAGCAGGAGCCGGACACGCAGAAGCAACACATGCGTCCGTAGGCCACGGTGGTGGTCACGCGGGGCCAGTTCGCCACGATAAGCTGGGTGAGCACGTTGCTGAGTGGTACTCAGTCATGGGCTTCCTCATTGCATTGGCGATTATTGTGTTTGCCCGTATGCGTATGGGCAAGCTTGATGTGCGTCGTCCATCACGCGGTCAGCTTTTGATTGAACAGTCTGTGGCATCGATTACCCACTTCTCCAAGGCATCCATTGGGCCTGGCGGTGAGCGCTTCGCGCCATTCATCGGTGTGGTGTTTGCTTTTGTGTTGTTTTCGAACCTCTGTGGAGTGCTCCCAATGTACTGGTTGCCGACCGGTGAGGGAATGTCGCCCGCTTGGTCATTTACGCCAGCTCCGACTGCGAATATCTCGGTTACCTTTGCGCTGGGCTTTATTGTCTTCATACTCTTTAACGTCGAGGGAATCCGGGCGAACGGAGTTATGGGCCATCTGAAGCACTTTGCGGGTCCAATGCCAGCGCTTGCGCCGCTGATTTTTCCGATTGAGCTTATTGGAGCACTGGTTCGTCCTGTTTCGCTTGCGATGCGTCTCTTCGGAAATGTGTTTGGTGAGGAAACAGTCATTGCTGTTTTGATTTCAATGGCAGCTGTTCTCACATCCGGTATTGTTCCATTCCAAGTACCAATGTTGGCATTTGGGGTGTTCGGATCTGTCGTACAAGCGGGAGTCTTTGCGATTCTCACTTGTTCGTATATTGCTCTCTCTATTGGTGACCATGGCGATCATAGTCATGAAGCGCATGGGGAGCACAGCGCGGCACACGCGCACTAAACCAACAGGGTAGGGATGCGGCGGTAAAACCGCCAGCGTGGAGGAAAAGCGAAATGTTGTATCTCGGTCTTTTAGGACTCGGAGTTGCTTTAGGGCTTCCGATAGCCGTTATTGGTGCAGGAATTGGTCAAGGCAACGCTGCAGCCGCAGCACTTGCTGGTGTTGCTCGTCAGCCTGAGGCTGCCGGTAAGATTCAGACCATGATGATCATTGCACTTGCTCTTATTGAGTCACTTGTTATTTATGCTCTTCTCATGTTCTTCATGTTACAGGGCAAGCTGCCGACGTTGACATTTGATCAACTATTGCAACTGAAGTAGTTTCTGGGCTTGGTTACAGCGTGCCGCCAGTAACCAAGCTCTTTCCCGTCATGCGCATAGTAAATGTGTGTAAGAGCTAACAAACATAATTATGGACGTTCTCCAAAACCTTAACGTAGATCCGAAGCTCATTCTGGTCAATATCATTGGATTTGTCATTCTTTTAGTCGTGGCAAAAAAGATTGTGTTTGATCCGATAGGCAAGGTTGTAACCGAGCGTGGCTCTGATATCAACGATCAATATGGTCGTCTGGAATCAGCTCAGCGCGAAATGGAAACGCTCAAGGCTGACTATGAAGCACGACTAGCCGCAGTCGAAGCCGAGGCACGTGAGAAGATTCAGTCCGCAATCAAGGAGGCGCAATCAGCCCGAGATCAAATCCTTTTGGATGCAAATCAAAAGAGCCACGATATCGTCTCTAAGGCAGAGGCTGAAGCAGAACGGGCCAAGGAGCAGGCTATGACTGAGCTGCGGATGCGCATTGTTGATATCGCTGTGGGGACAACCCGCCGCATTATCGGTGAAAGCCTCTCTGCAGACCGTCAAGCAGCGCTTGTGGATGAATACATCGCGACCGGGATCGCGGAGGCTTAAGCAAACCTATGCAAGACACC
>JAURHZ010000394.1 GCA_030833025.1 Armatimonadota bacterium | reverse complement strand
ATCTACCGTGGCTGAAACCCGCTACCTCTCCCTTGTACTCTCCGCTCCTGTCCCAAAAGGCATCGCACACAAAGTTCTAACGCTAACGGATTCTGGAACAAAGCGGATCTATCCCGTGCATCCACGAGGGATTCTGGATCAACCGGAATACTGCCCGGCGATGATGGACCTAACGCCAAAGTGTTCCCGAACGGGCATCGTGATCCGCACATGGAGCCCGGTGGCGCATGCTGTTGAAATCGAGCTGCGCAGTGGGATGGGTTTTGCCCAGCGTGCGATGCGTAATATCGGCTACGGCGTTTGGGAGTATCGTGCGAATGGCGACTTTCACCTGCGGCCGTACCGATTTGTGTATCACCACACGGACCGTATCGTGCATGCGGTTGATATTCATAGCCGCGCCGCGACACCGGATGCCCAGTGGTCCATTTCTGTTGACATGTCACGGACCAACCCCGCCGGCTGGGAAAACGACCGCCCGATTCGCATCGCGCAACAAACGGATGCCATCCTCTACGAAGCCCACATCCGTGACCTGACCACTCACCCCGGAAGCGGCGTACCAGAACCCCTCCGCGGCACCTACAGTGGCCTCGCGATGAGCACATCCAACCCAGTTAGCGGCGAGCCAACCGGCATCAACCACCTCGTTCGCCTTGGCATCACGCATCTCCACCTCCTGCCGTTTCAGAACTTCAATCCTGAACATTCACGTGACTATAACTGGGGCTACGAGACCACTCTCTTTGATGTCCCAGAAGAGCAATACGCCACACGTCCCAGGGACTCCGAGCGAACAATCCGGGAAGTCAAGCAGCTTGTCCAAGCTCTACACCGCTCACGGATTGGCTTGGTGATGGATGTTGTGTACAACCACTCCATCCCTGCTAGCGGAGACTCGAGTGCATTCTGGGCAGCCGTTCCGTATTACTGGTTCCGGACGGATCACGAAGGCAATGTCATTAATGAAAGTGGCGTTGGAAATGCCCTGAATGATGAACGCACAATGGTCCGCAAGTTCATTTGCGACAGTATTGGGTTTTGGGCACGGGAGTATCACATCGATGGCTTCCGCTTCGACCTCCTCGGTATATTCACGCCGGCGACCGCAAAGGCTGTTCGAAAGCTCCTCGATGTCATCCGCCCGGGAATCATCCTCTACGGAGAACCTTGGAGCGGCGGTGGACCGATCCGCCTTGGGAAAGGCGATCAGCGTGGAACCGGTGTCGCGGTGTTCAATGACACCTTCCGTGGCTTGTTCCGCGGCGACCTCGATGGCGATGGCAAGGGCGTTCTAACGGGTGCGAGCTGGGATCCCGCGGCCATGTTGCGTGCTCTAAGGGGCTCGCCAGATTTCGCTGCGATGCCGGCTGAGAGCGTCAATTACATCAGTGCACATGACAATATGACGCTGCGTGACAAGCTTGCCCGCGTCTTTGGGACTGGACCCGATTCCGACCGTGTAAATGCTTCCGTCCGCGCTGGCATCACGGTCACGATGCTCGCGCATGGAATCCCGTTCATCGAAGGCGGTATCGAAATTGGCCGCACGAAAGGTGGGAATCACAATTCCTACAATGCGGGTGACAAGGTCAACCAGTATGTTTGGCGGACACTGACGCCTGCGGATGCCCAGTGCATCAGCCATATCAGTGGCCTCGCGGCTGTGCGCAGAGGACACCCAGCATTCCGTAGCAACACGCGTCTTACCGGGGCATCTCAGATCAAGCTTCTGCGAACCGGCTTGCCAGACCATGTCTTGGCATGGGAACTGGATGGCGCTGCGGCGAGCGACCCTTGGAAGGCCATCCGGGTGATTATCAACCTTTCGCAAAAGCGGGTTGACATTACGGGGATGGAGCGCTGGCAGCTTGGCTACTCCGACGACGCATTAGGGCTACGGGCATCCGCCGGCGCGGGGATGATCTGGCAGCTCGAGCCTGGCGGTACCGTGGTTCTTTACAACAGCTG
>JAURHZ010000393.1 GCA_030833025.1 Armatimonadota bacterium | reverse complement strand
AAGCCACGCGTGGCTGGCATCGCCATCGCACGCTCAATTAAGCGCACTTTTTCGGGCACGGATACCTTCAACGGAGCAATCTCAGTGCGCTTGGTAGCGATGATTCGGTCCAAAACCGTTGGTATCGTACTCATCCGCGGGATAAACGATTCGTAAGCTCTATCAACTCCTGCAGCTTTGAGAGCGCAGCACCAGACTTGATCGCATCCTGAGCCATTCGCACACCTTCCACCAATGTGCTTGTCTTGCCGGATACCAATAGTCCAGCACCAGCATTGATGGCGATCAAATCCGTACGGGCAGGGTCGCTTCCACTAAAGACACGCTGCAAAATCTCCGCATTTTCCTCAGCGTTCTCGCCCGCAGAGACTTCTTCAGGAGAGCTCTCAACAATTCCGACATCCCCTGGGACCAGATAACCTGTTGTGACAATTCCGCCAACCAATTCAGCATAAAATGTCCGACCAAAGGTGGAAATCTCATCGAGGCCCGCTTCACCATGTACAACCAGTGCATGGACACATCCAAGAGAATCCATCACGTGCGCTAGCTGCTCACACAGACTGACGTGATACACGCCGAGGACCTGGCGTTGCGCTCCAGCAGGGTTTGTCAATGGACCAAGGACATTGAAGACCGTACGGAAGCCAAGCTCCGCACGCACGGATGCCGCATGACGCATCGCTGGATGCAGGTTACGTGCAAAGAGGAATCCGATTCCGATGGTGTCCACGCAGTAGCCAACCTGCTCGGATGTCAGGTCCATGGCGACGCCAAGGGCTTCTAGTACATCCGCTGATCCTGCTTTACTCGTCACCGCACGATTTCCGTGCTTCGCGACTGCAACACCACACGCAGCACTCACAATGGCGGCTCCGGTAGAAATATTGAATGTCTTTATGACATCCCCACCGGTACCACATGTGTCAATGAGGTTTTCACGATGTGTTGGAACCTTCATCGCTCTGGCACGCATCGCCTTCGCAAAGCCAGCAATCTCATCCACTGTCTCACCACGCACACGGAGACCTGCAAGCAATGCGCCAATCTGGGCATTGCTTGCATCACCATCCATGATGACGCCCATGGCATCCATGGCTTCTTGCTGTGTGAGGTGAATTCCGGAAACTACGCGCTCAAGCGCAAGCTGAATCGGAGACATCTCAGCCCTCCTTCACCGGTGGTATCGGGACCAAAAGGCGCTCACGCACCTCGTGCAACAAATCATCCATAAACTGGTCAACTGAGCGCCCACCCAGATCACCCAGCTCACGATGACGAACGGACACATTTCCAGCCGCAATATCACGATCGCCGATCACGAGGAGATACGGAATTCGGGCAACCTGACCTTCGGCAACCTTCTTACCCGTCTTTTCAGAGCGGGAATCAACTGTTGCGCGGATGCCAGCTTCGACCAAACGGGTCTTCAATGCTTCACACCACTCGGCATGACGATCGGCAATAGGAAGAATTCGTACCTGTTCTGGCGCAAGCCATGTCGGGAATGAACCTGCAAAATGCTCAATCAACACGCCAACGAAGCGCTCCATCGAGCCAAATGGG
Organism: Armatimonadota bacterium; assembly: GCA_030833025.1. Classification (GTDB taxonomy): domain Bacteria; phylum Armatimonadota; class Armatimonadia; order Armatimonadales; family Armatimonadaceae; genus CAIRTT01. The sequence goes on along the minus strand of JAURHZ010000393.1, from coordinate 406 downwards.
GCGCGGTGAATCATCACAGGCCGATGCGGCATGCTGTCGGCACCCGTATAGGTCAGATCAAAGCGCACCGGGAGGTTGTAGTCGACCTGGACGGTGCCGAGCTGCCACTCACGCCCGATGACATCCTGAACCACAAAGTCAATCTTTGGACCGTAGAATGCTGCTTCGCCAGGCTCTTCCGAAAATGGAACTCCAAGCGTCTTTGCCGCTTCGCGGCATGCCGCCTCGGCCTTGTCCCAGTTTGCCGGATCACCGACATACTTGCTTGAATCCGGATCTCGGAGACCAACACGCACACGGAAATCCGTCATTCCAAGTGTTCCGAAGATGGTCTTTACCAGCTGTAGACATCCCTGAATTTCACCCGGTACCTGCTCTTCAGTACAGAAGAGGTGGGCATCATCCT
>JAURHZ010000392.1 GCA_030833025.1 Armatimonadota bacterium | reverse complement strand
CACGAAACCGCGAACACCGTATTCACCACCGTTGGTACCGATCAGTACTTTGCCATCAGCCACTGTAGGAGCCATAGTTTCGCTGTAGCCCAACTCAGGATCAGCGATTTGTGTTTCCCACAGCATCTTGCCCGATTTAGCATCGAGGGCAGCGGTCCCATACGTGCCAAAGTGCAGAAACACTCGTCCACTAGAGGACACAACACTTGGGGATGCATACGTGTTGCCATCCGTTCCGAGGGGCTCGGGGGCTGTGTTGGTGAACAGCTTGATGTTGTGGATGATTTTGCCGGTGTTGATGTCCACGGCGATAGCCCACTGCTCGGCGCCTTTAGGGTCGGCATGCGTCATCCAGGCAAGGCCATTCGTAATCGCCGGGCTTGAGAACCCTTCATTTGGGATTGGCGTCTTCCAGGCAAGCCCTTTCAGTTCCGACCACTTGGTTGGGGCTGATTTTGCAGCTGAGTGACCGCACATTTGCGGACCGCGGTAATCCGGCCAAGGATCGCCGGAGAAAGAAACGACAGGCGAGACCTGCTTCGTTGCACTTCCCTGCATCATGTATCCAAACCCCTTCCATACCCCAGGAGGGTAATGCTAACCAGGTGTTCCCGTCCAGAGTTGTTTCACTCCGGCAACGATGAACTCAACAGCGATAGCAACGACAATCAGTCCCATCACGCGGTTAAGAACATTGAGACCCGTCACTCCCATGCGCTTTCCGATAGGTGCAGCTAGGTGGAGACAGACCCACGAGATGAGCATCACGGCACCGACCACGATGCCAACCTTGGGTAGCTGCGGCCACATCGGGCCACGGTCAGCGAGCAGGATAACGGCGCCCATCGCTCCAGGTCCCGCGAGCAGTGGAAGTGCAAGCGGAACGACTGCTACATCGGCGTGGTGCTCAGCCTCTTCGACTTCATCCTCATTAATCGTTCGGTTTGGTTCTGCCCGTAGCATTTCGATGCCCATGAACAGGAAGAGAATTCCGCCTGCGACGCGCATGCTGGCAACAGAAACACCGAACACTTCAAGGACATACTTGCCGGCTACGGCTGAAATGATCAGGATTAGGAATGCCCAGAGAGCGGCTCGCCGGGCAGTGACACGTTGTTTTTGCGCGCTTTGGTGTGCGGTGACCGTCAGAAAGACAGGGATGGCACCAAGCGGATCCACAAGCGCCGTCAGGCTGAGGAGGGTCTTCAAAATGCCTGTGACGTCGTCCATTGGACTTCCATTCTAACCTTGATGTCGCATTTCCCGCCCAGCCCTATGCGTTATGTGTCTGCTTTCCTTTGTCGGCCGCTTGTGCATTTTCTCTCGCCGCAGCTGCATCCGCCTGAAGCGCATCCACAGACTTGATCGCAATGCGCGCTGCGCCCTGGTACGAATCGTTCGTCTTGACAAGCATCCCAAGCCGTTCCGCCGTTGCAAGACGGTTCGCGGCATCAGCAACCGCACCATTTGACGCATACTGTGGCAACCACGCCGCCTGTGCAACGAGCATCTCGTCCGTAAGCTGCCAGACCTCTTCAGGATTACAGACAGCACCTACCAGCGGGTCATGCAGCATCGCCTGCTTCAGTAGCGTTACATCTGCGCTCACGGCTGCCTCAACGGCCATTTCCTGAACCCGAACACTTGCGGAACATGTCGCGGCGCAGGCGAGTGGAAGCGGGCCTACTACCGGCACATTAATGCCATTTCGGTCGACATAGCCGGGAACTTCGACAATACAGCCATCCGGGAGGTTAGAAATGTACCCATCATTTGGCACATTAAAATGTCCGCGATAAACCCTGCCAGTCTCGAGCGCTTCGATGATGTACGACCCGTGTTCATCTGAGCGAGCATCAGGAGTGAACTTCTTGGGCTCTTCCTGCATCCAGTTTGGAAAGTCAGTTTCAAACCAAGTCCGCCCTTCCGTGCAAACGCGCAAATAGCCGCCCGTTTCGCCATTAATCCAGCTGGAGAG
>JAURHZ010000391.1 GCA_030833025.1 Armatimonadota bacterium | reverse complement strand
TGATGCTGCGAAGCAGTGTCCGCTTGTCGGCCTGCGGGTTACGGGTGAGGCCTTTGGATTTGAGGGCTGTTTCGACGGCGGAATCGATGTTCACGGCGCCCTTTGCGATTGGCAGGCGGAGGAAGGCCCAGTGGTTCTTTGCGCTCATCGCGACCTTACCGGATGGCCCGGGAGCGCCGCGTTTTGCCCAATCATCCAGTAAGTTTAGTTCTTTTGGCGATAGTTTTCCGCCGGATGGCGGCATCGCCGCCGCGCCCACTTCGTGGTTCACGGCCATCAACAGCTTGCCCGTGCTGATCGCGCCCTTCCAGCCATTTGCATTGTCGAGGCGCAAGCCGGCGGATGCCTTTGGCCCACTGTGGCAGGCATTGCACTTAGCGGCAAAGAGTGGGCGGATGTTCTGCTCGTAGAAAGCGGTTCCAGCCCTGTCTGTGGCTACCGCAGATGTAGGTTTAGATGGGGCGGGTTTAGTTTGTGGGGCTGCCAGAGCCACACCAAGAGTCGCTGACAGCACCGTCAGTCCGAGCATGAGTCGCATGCTCTATGCTACAGGAAAACTTATAAGACGTGGACTTCGATGACATCCACGCATCGACCAAGCTGTTCCTCTACTTGATGCCTATCAGCCATGTTTCTCAACAAGCTCTTTCAAGTCTTTGTCGAGAAAGAACGTCCCCAGTGGGATGATGCTAGCGATGCCCACTTTGATGCCCCATAGGAGACCCTTTTTGTAAGCAATCATCGCGTGGAACGTCATGAATGCAAAGGCAACGAAGAGTGCTCCGTGGGCGCCTCCGACAATGGTCACACCGAGCTTGATTCCGAGAATGTACTTCAATGGCATCGCAATCAGTAAGAGCAAAAGATAGCTGATGCCTTCGATAAACGCGATGGCCCGCAGGCGCTTCGGCGCAGATGTGAATTGCAGAATGTTAGTGATATCCATGATCATTCCTATGTAACAGGTTGCTATGTAAGCGTGCTGCGAATCTGCGCGATGGCATCGATTGCAGCCATCAGGCGATCCTTGTTTTCTTGTGAATTCAACCACGTGGATGCCCCACTTGAGTGTGGAAGCGGCACAACGGGGATGCCTTCGTACGAGAACACATTTCCGATTCTGTCCGTCAGTGGACCGGTCCCAAGAAAGCGGTTTATGGCCATTGTGCCGAACGGGATTATCAGCTGAATGTCAAGTAGCTCGAGCTCACGGTCCATCCAATGGGAACACAACTTTTGCTCAGCCCTACTTGGTGCGCGGTCGGTGGACATCCCCGGTTTACGACCCGGGAAGCAACGCGTCATCGCAGCGCCATAAATCGTTGTTCCCAGCGCATCCGGTGAAAACCCTGCGCTTACCAGCCACGTCTTTAGCTTTTCTCCGGCTGGTCCCACGTAAAAACCATGCGTCTCGTGGTCGGTTCGACTGGGAGCCTGTCCGACGAGGTAGACATTTGCTTTTGGCGAGATTAGGCTTAAAGGACGGGCGGCCGGGATAAACCCGGCCGCCTCGCAGCTCTTGCATGATCGAAACGCAGTTTCAAATGCGTCCCAATCAGTTTCCGAAACTGGCATTACTCTTTGGATGCGACCAGCTCATTCCAGCGGCGACGGTATGCAATCACACCACCAAAGCTGTAGAGAACTGAGCCCAACCAGACCAGCCAGATCATCGGCTTTGTGGACAGCTCAATAACTGCCATCTCACCTGGATCCGGTGCATTCCATGTCTCAAAGCGGAGTGCCTGGAATGTTGCGAGCTGCTGATATGTCTCAGCCTGTTGCTTGAGGAAGACGCTTGGGATCAATGCCTGCTGGAATGCTGGGGTACCAGGCTTTCCAGCCTTCTTGGCTTCCTCGATGGCGCTCATCCAAGCTCCCTGCATCTCCTCAACCTGATCAGGTGTTGGAGGTGGAACGAACCGAAGGATGACATTCTTGCGTGGTCCAGGGATTGTCACGACATCGGAGTACGTGCCGCTCTTCTTGCCCTGTCGAATCATC
>JAURHZ010000390.1 GCA_030833025.1 Armatimonadota bacterium | reverse complement strand
GATGTCCCTGCCGGGGAGACACCAGCGCTCAGCACTGCACTGCCGATTTTGCAGCTTCAGGAAAAGCCATCGGTTGATGATGTTCAAGCCCTGAAAACCAACGGCCTCCCAGATAAAACCTACCTAGGTCACTTTGGCATCCATGTCTTTACGGCGGAGATCTTTGAATGTCTGCAGGCATTGGTGGATGGCAACATCCGCGTCAAGAATGAGTTTCAGCTCACCAGCGGCCAGGAAGGTCTGCTCGAGCGCGCCAAGGCTGGCACCGCACCCGTATACTCTGCCTGTATTCTAAATGGCACCCGGTGGGATATCGGGATGCCGGATGAATATCTCCTGACCCTTGCAGAATTTGGCCGGCGTGGGCCATACAACAACGCATAAAGGACGCTTTGCAATGCCGCAGAATCCAACGAACTACTCCAGCCCCGATGCCCTCAAAGATGGCCGCGTAACCTTCCGCCTCTACGCCCCAGGGGCTAAAGCCGTGGCAGCTGTCGGCGCATGGGACAACTGGCAGCAACACAAAATGACCCGGGATGCGGCTGGCCTCTGGTCCGTTACCATCGGCCCACTCGCAAATGACATCTATGAGTACAAATTCTCTGTAGATGGCCTGGACATTCTTGATCCCAAAAACGGTGAGTTCCGCCCGATGACAAACCGGGTCGAAGTTAACCGCGGCCGTAAGGATATTGTCTGGCAGCCACAAAATGTCCCACATGGCACCATCACCGTGATGCCATACGACTCAAAGTCTGCCGGTATCCAGCGCCGCGCACACATCTACACCCCACCAGGGTATGAAGAGGCACGCCGTGAGCGTTACCCCGTGCTCTATCTCCTTCATGGCTCAGGCGACAATGACTCCCACTGGAGCTCCGGGCTTGGACGCGCAAATGTTGTCATCGACAATTTGATTGCTCAAGGGAAAGTCCCCCCGATGATTGTGGTGATGCCTCATGGTCATATCTACCTTGATGGGAAGCCAACGCCGCAGGATGCCATCGAGCGGGATATCGTCGAAGACCTCCTCCCGCTGGTTGATAAGCGGTTCCGAACATCCAAGCGGCGCGCGATGTGCGGCCTCTCGATGGGCGGTGGGCAAACAGTGACGGTCGGGATGAAACATCCAGAGCTGTTCAGCGCATTTGGCATCTTCAGCGCTGGAATCTTCAATGGTCCGCAGTTTGAAACCGCCATCAGCACCTTTGAGAAGAGTGTTCGGGACCCGGCAAAGCAGCCGCTGATCTGGGTGGCAATCGGTAAGGATGACTTCCTGATGCGGCAGTACGGCGAGCTAAAGACCCGCCTGAACCGTAACCTCAAAGCAACCTATGTTGAAACCGAAGGTGGACACGTCTGGCATCTGTGGCGCCAGTACCTCGCTGACTTTGCACCACTCGCATTCAAGTAAGCGATAGCGGCGCAAAACAAAATGGAACCACCGGAAGCATCCCGTCCTGTTTTCAGGCTGTATCTCCGGTGGTTTTTACTCATTTCAGCAATTGGCATTGCTGCCGGGCTAAGTAGCGCACTCTTCCTTTGGTTGCTTGAGACCTCTACAGCGACCTGTACCCGCTACCCCCAGCTCATCTACGGTCTCCCGGCAGCGGGCGGCCTCCTTGCCTACATTTCCCACTGGGTTGGATCAGCTGCCAATCAGGGAAACAATGCCATCATCCGGGGCGTTAAAGGTGATCTCAAGCGAGTGCCATTCATCATGGCGCCTTTCATTCTTGTCACAACCCTGCTCACGCACTTGTTCGGCGGCTCCGCCGGGCGCGAGGGTACCGCAGTGCAAATGTCGGGCTCCCTCGCAGATACTTTGCTAGAGCGCTTTGAAATCCCACAAAATGAGCGGGCACACTACCTCCGGTCCGCAGCGGCAGCTGGATTCGGTGCAGTGTTTGGAACTCCCATCGCGGGAGCAGTGTTTGGAATCGAAGTCTCCAAAGAGCGGAAGAGTGTCACGTTTCCTAACCTCATCCCATGTCTCTTGTCATCCCTGATTG
>JAURHZ010000038.1 GCA_030833025.1 Armatimonadota bacterium | reverse complement strand
CGCGTTCTTCCGGAGAAAGCTCATCCTCACGTAAAGCAAAGGCATTGCGAAAGTTCACGCCACAACACCTTCCCGCATGCGATTCATACGTTCTGTAATCACGGCGCGTACTTCTGCGTCGTTTCCACGTGGATTAATCCGGATACCCCGAAACTGGTCGAGGCGGCTCGGGATGCGAAGCGTGGAAATGAAAAAGCCATCCCGGCCCGCGGATGCACGTCGAACGTCATCCCATGCGATTTGTCGATGGAAAAACGGAAGGCACTTTTGCGAAACGCCAGAGGCATCAATTGTGTAGGTCACCGGAAAAAGAAATTCACTAAGTGCACTGGTTAAGGCAATGATTGGGAGGACCAAGGCTGCCGGCACTGGCAGGAAATACCACCAAGCAAGCATCGCGGCACAATACCCGAGCACGACAAGGCATAACTTCCCTGGCATTTCTCGCGCCAGATGTATAGTCCATGTCAAACCGGCCTGATCCGAAACAGAATCCTGTTCAGAACTTCCAGATCGGTTTAATTCAGCTTGATCGCTTAGCACTGCGGCGCAATTATAGGATGTAAGGACATCGTAGTCAACGCAAACCGCTGGTTCCTACATGAATCCTTAATCTCTCCATGTAGAATAATGTCTATGCGCCAAAATGTAGCCATCCTCGGCTCAACCGGATCAATCGGTACGCAAACACTCGATGTCATCGACCGCATTGGCTCATCACACATTGATGTGCTTCACCTTGTAGCAAATCATCGCTCACCTCGCCTTGATGAGCAGGCCAAGCGGTACTCTGGTGCTACTTCGGCGGCGGTGATGGTCGATGGCCCGAAGTGCCTAATAGATGCAGTGATGGATCCGCGGGTGGACACAGTTGTTGTAGCTGTCAGCGGTGCGGCCGCCCTTGAGGCGACGATTGCCGCGTGTGTGCGTGGCCTGCGAGTGTGTATCGCTACTAAAGAAGTTCTTGTGGCTGCCGGTGCTCTTGTAATGCAGCTTGCACGGGATCATGGGGCCGCACTTCTCCCGATTGACAGTGAGCATTCCGCACTGTTTCAAGCGATTCAAGGCTATGGCCCGGACACAATCGACCGAATGCACCTCACGGCAAGCGGTGGCCCGTTTCGTACTTGGTCTGCTGATCAGATCCAAAATGCAACCATCGCCGATGCACTGAATCATCCGACGTGGAAAATGGGGGGCAAGATTACGATTGACTCCGCATCGATGATGAACAAGGGCCTCGAAATTATTGAAGCATGCTGGCTTTACGGTTTGCCGGAGAGCCGCATTGATGTCGTCGTGCATCCACAGTCAATCGTCCATTCACTGGTCGAGTTCACCGATGGTTCTCTGCTGGCACAAATGGGCTATCCGGACATGCGATTGCCCATTCAGATCGCATTGCTGCATCCAACGAAGCTCGACACAGGCATTCCTCGCTTGCATCCAACACAGATGGGCACACTGGAATTTCACGCTGTAGACACTGCAAAGTTTCCTGCGTTGGAACTCGCGCGCGAGGCGATACGTACTGGCGGTACAGTTCCCGCTGTGATGAATGCTGCAAATGAAGCGGTTGTTGCCGGTTTTCTTGCTGGAAAGTGCACATTCGCACAAATGCATGGCATCGTCGCAGCAGCGATGGATGCCGTACAACCTTTGGATCCGATGAGCTTGACGGACATTTTAGATGTCGATGCACAGGCAAGGGCCTATGTGACATCGTGCTTGGAGAATCACTTTGGCGCTTCTTAAATCGATGTTTTCTTTGGCGATGCTTGAGTCGGCGATTTCATTTGTCGTTGTCTTTGCTATCCTGGTTGTCTTCCATGAGCTTGGCCACTTCCTCGCTGCACGAGCGTTTAAAATGCCAATTCTCGAGTTTGCCGTGGGTTTTGGACCGAAAATCCTGACACTTGCGCGCCGGGGCATTCTTGAATACACCGTCCGTCTTTATCCACTTGGCGGATTTGTCAAGATTCGAGGAATGGAGATTGAGGAAGAAGCCAGTGATTCTGACGATAAGCCTACTGCAGATGAGGACAGCTTTAACAAGCGACCCGTCCACCAGCGTTTCGCGGTAATCCTTGCTGGACCACTTGCATCACTCCTCGTTGGATACCTCGGATACGTCTTACTATTTGCTGCCTATGGCAAACCATCAATGACGGCTCAAATCGGACAAGTGATGCCTGGTAAGCCTGCAGCCGTTTCCGGCTTGCGTGCCGGTGACAAAGTTGTTTCGATTAATGGCAGTCCCGTTACGATAGAGACGCTTGTCCCGACGATTGATGCCAGTAAGGGTTCACCGATGGACTTTCTTGTCATCGATGACACCAAGGCTGAGCGCCACGTGGTCGTAAAGGCAGAAAAAGATTCATCTGGCGGCAAAGATGTTTACCGCATCGGTGTAAGGCCGACATTTGTGTTAGAACCATGCAGCTTTGGTGCTGCGTGGGCTGAAGCTGCATCGACAACAGCGCAGTACGGCTCAAAGCTTGTCTCCATTGTGAAAGCCGGCAAGACAAAGGATGCCGTTGGTGGACCGGTTGGCATTGCGCAAACGTTTTATGCCCTTGCTGGAACCGGCGCGCAAACACGTATCGAGCTCCTTGCAAGCCTCTCCCTGTCGCTCTTTATCTTCAATATGTTCCCAATCCCAATCCTGGATGGCGGCCATCTGGTCCTGTTGACGATTGAGGCAATACGACGGAAGAAGCTGTCTGCCATCAATATGCAGCGTGTCTATCTTGCTGGCGCGGCCGTCATGGGGATGTTGTTTCTCACCATCATGTGGAACGATGTCGTAAAGCTGATAGGTGGTAAGTAAGTAATAAGCTCCTGTAGGGGGAGCGCTTATATACCCATCCAAAAAGAACCCCGCCTGAGCAATGTTGCCGAGGCGGGGTTCTTTATTACTACTCAGCCTGATTATGCGTGTTCAGTTACTGGTTTCAGCTCATCGAGCAAGCGCTGTCGCAGCTGCTTGACGTGATCGATTACATCCGCAACGGCAACGGTATCAAGACCATCCACGCCACGTTGTTTGACTTCGACGACGCCAGTTGCTAACCCTTTACCGACGACAACTCGGATTGGGCAGCCCATTAGATCAGCATCCTTGAACTTCACGCCCGCCCGCTCATCACGGTCATCGAAGTAAACATCAATTCCAGCAGCCTTCATGTCGCGGTAGATGGCATCGGCTGCCGCATACTGAGCATCATCCTGCCGCGCAGCAACAATCAGCGTGACTTCGAATGGTGCAACCGAGATTGGCCAGATGATTCCATCCTTGTCGTGGCTTGCTTCAACGATTGCGGCTAGGGACCGGCTCATACCGATGCCGTAGCAGCCCATCTGGATTGCTTGTGGTTTGCCTTCTTCACCCATCACATCGAGCTGCATTGCCTTGGAATACTTGTCTCCAAGCTTGAAGATGTGACCAATCTCGATGCCGCGTGTCGTGCGCATGGTGCCGGATGCGCACATCGGGCAGCTATCGCCATCCTCTGCAACACGGATATCGGCTACAGTCGTCCAGGTAAAATCTCGCCCCGCGGCGACTCCAGTTACGTGATAGTCAGCCTTGTTTGCTCCGGTTACGGCATTTTTGAGCACAGTGACCGCGTGGTCAGCATAGACTGGCACTCCAGACAATCCAACCGGCCCTGCGAAGCCTACCGGCGCACCAGTAACTGCAGTGACCATCGATTCCGGAGCCAGTTCAAGCTCGGATGCACCGACAATGCGGGCTAGTTTTACATCGTTGACCGTATGGTCTCCACGGACGAGCACCACGATAGGCTTGCCATCGGCAGCATAGATCAGTGTTTTGATAAATGCAGATGGTGACGTTCCAAGGAAGGTGGAGACCTCATCGATCGTGCGTGCATTCGGCGTATGGACATCCGACATACTTGCCGTAGTAGCACCGTCGGTGTCCGCAGGAGGATTGACTGGACACTTTTCTGCATTTGCTGCATATGAACAAGCATCGCAGCTCAGGACCGTGTCTTCACCAGCATCCGCCAGTGACATAAACTCCTGGTTGTCCAAGTCTCCAATCGCGCCGCCATCGGCATCGACAATAAGGTATTGGAGTCCTATACGTTGGAAGAAGCGCTCGTATGCGGTTCGCTGAGCCTTGTAACTGCCATCCATTGCGTTGACATCACGGTCAAACGAATAGGCATCAAACATCAAGAACTCACGTGTCCGAATCACACCACCGCGTGGACGGGGTTCATCACGAAACTTGGTCTGAACCTGATAGAGCATCACTGGGAGGTCACGCCACGAGCGCAGCTCTTGTCGGGCAAGGTCCGTGATGACTTCTTCGTGGGTGAACCCAAGTGCGAAGTCAGCCTTTCGGCGGTCTTGGAGCTTGTAGACGACATCAAGGCCCCAGCGCCCAGTCTCTTCCATCAACTCTTTTGGAACGAGTGTTGGCATCCGCATTTCGACGGAGCTGATGGTCTCCTGCTCTTCTCTAAGAACCTGCTCCATCTTGCGGATGACTTTCCATGCGAGGGGGAGATAGGTGTAAACTCCAGCGCCAAGCTTGCGGAGATAGCCAGCACGCAACAATAACTTATGGCTCGGAATTTCTGCTTCTGCAGGAACTTCGCGTAGTGTCGGGGCGAAGTAGGATGATGCTCTCACTGAAAGGCTCCTCGGATGTGGCATCACATCGATAATCTTGATGGAAAGTGTATCACTGCATAAAACGTGGCCGGGTTTATGGGATAGGCAATGGGTAGCCACAACGTAGTATATTGAGCCGTGCTGAAAGATAAGTCGAAACCTGATTCTGTGGATACCTCATCTCTTCCTGAACTCGACACAGCACTCAAGTCGCTTTACCGTCTACAGGTTCGCGCACTCTGGATGCTGGCCGTGAGGGTGATCCTTTTGTCGATGCTCATCACAGTGCTCCGAATAACCATCCCCGGGATCCGTAGCGTCAATATGATTCTTGATGCCGCGGCGGGATCGCTTGCTCTCTGGCCATTTTGGACAAGCATCGGACGAAATTGGGCATGGCGGTACCGGTTAGCGGATGCCTATATCAAGGCGTCGCGATATCAGGATGCACTTATCGTCCTTGAGCCCCTTCAGGGGATTCAGGCACGACTTTTTGATGCCGATGGTCACGGACGGGCATTGAAGGCATTGGCAATGGAGAAGTCTAGTGAACCCCGATGAATTCAAGTGGCAGCCCATTTTCTATAAGTGGCTAGTCGCGACATTTGTGATGGCGCTGGTCGGCGCGGTTATCTCTGTGCGCCTAGGTTACCCTGCATACCTGATTGGTGGCGTAACGATGGTTCTCACGGGGATGACGGGCTTGTTTGTCCTTGCTAGTAAGATATCCGGACGGAATGGGTAATTAGATATGGCGTGGTTCTATAGTTCAACAGTGGCATCTGCCGGGGATATTTTGCCGCTAAAGGATGTCTTTCAAGCTCGGCGTGCCGGGCAGCGAGCTAGTGTTGACGAAGCTGTTTCAACCATTATTGCTGCCGTACGGGCTAATGGTGATGCAGCATTAGTCTCGCTAACGCAACAATTTGACTGCCCAGAATTGACGGCAATACGCGTCCCTGATGAAGCAATCGAGGCGGCCAGAAGCCGGATTGCTGGCACACCCCTCGAAGCAGCTCTGCTCGCTGCGCGTGACCGCATCACAAGATTTCATCAGGCGCATCGCCGGTATTCGTGGCTTGATGACTCTGTACCAGGAGAGCGTCTTGGTCAGCGGATTATCCCGTTTAGTTGCGTCGGGATCTATGTGCCGGGGGGGCGGGCAGCGTATCCGAGCACGGTCCTGATGACGGCCGTTCCTGCAAGGGTTGCAGGAGTCGGGCGCATTCTGATGTGCACTCCGCCTCAAGCGGAAACAGGACTTCCCCCGGATGGAACCCTCGCTGCTGCGCATATCGCTGGTGTGGACGAGGTGTACGCAATCGGTGGGGCGCAAGCAATTGCCGCGATGGCATACGGGACTGCAACGGTTCCACAGGTCGACAAGATTGTTGGACCTGGAAATGCATATGTCAATGCGGCGAAGCGCATGGTTTATGGTGATGTCGGCATCGACATGCTAGCGGGACCCAGTGAGGTTGCGGTCGTAGTGGATGAATCAGCGGATATTGCCGGGGCCGCTAGAGAGCTCATTGCCCAAACGGAGCATGACCCAATGAACGCGGCATTGCTCGTTGCTGCGACGCCGGCCTTGCTCGATCAAATTAATGTGGAGCTCGAAAAGCAGCTCTCAACCCTTCCACGCGCTTCCATCGTCCGGGCATCACTTTCGGAGCAGAGTGTGGCGGTAGTCTGCGATGATCGTGACCTCATGATTGCAATCGTCGATGCCTTTGCGCCAGAGCATCTTCACCTTGATGTTGTCAATGCTTGGGAGTTAGCGCATACCGTATGTAACGCGGGAGCTATCCTTGTGGGCAAGCACACATCAGCTGCCCATGGAGATTACATCGCTGGTCCCAGCCACACATTACCGACGGCTGGAGCTGCTAGGTTTTCAAGCCCACTCAATGTTGATGACTTTACTAAAAAGTCGAGTGTGCTATGGTTGGATGAAGCTGTTAGCCGGCAACTTGCGCCGCTTGCAGAGGCTATCGCCACCTATGAGGGCCTTGAGGGCCATGCACGGTCAGCCCGTGGTGATGCGGGGGGAGAGACAATATGAATGCATTGGTGATGCACTGGAACCGGATGCCGCTATACGTAAGGATTCTCATCGCCTTGCTCATTGGTTCGACGATAGGTTACGTCCTCAATATCAACGGCAAGCCTGATTGGGTGGTTTATCTCGAGCTTCCATCGAAAACGATTTTGAGAATGTTGTCGATGTTAGCGCCACCACTAGTTCTTGTTGCCGTGATTCAAGCACTTGTCAAGACCGAGATTCCTGGTGGCGTAGCAAGGCGACTTGGCGGGCTTCTTCTGCTAAACACCGTGGTTGCAATTCTCATTGGTCTATTTGTCGCAAATGTTCTTCGTCCGGGAGCCGGCGCGAACCTTGAGAAGCCTGCTGCTAAAGCGACACTTGCCAGTAAGGAATCCGATCCAGATAAGAAACTGATTCTGGAGACAATGGAGTCGGCTGGTTACAAGGCCCCTGAACCCAAGAAGGATGTCTTCGCGGCATTTATTGATAATGTTCCAAAGAGCATCGGTGCGCCGCTGAACGAAAACAACGTCATTGGAGTAATTGTTCTTGCCTTAATGTTTGGCGTAGCGCTTCGGAAGCACAAGGACACTGCAATCAAGTCGGTGGTGGATGTCATCGATGTTGGATTTGAGACACTGGTGTCTGTTCTGATGGGCGTTTTACAGTGGGTTCCGCTTGGAGTTGGCGGGGTGGTGGCGACGATTGTTGCCGATAAGGGGCTGGCACCGCTATTGTCGCTCGGATGGTTCATCGTCGCGGTCATTGCAGCTTTGATCTTGCAGGCGGTGTGGTACCTCACTCGCATTCAGTTCGGCAGCTGGGCATCTCCAAAGCTTGTCCTCGCTGGATGCCGGGATGCTCTGGTGATGGCATTTTCGACGGCATCCTCAACGGCGACGATGCCCGTTACGTATCAATGTCTCCGGGACAGAGTTGGCCTGCGTGAACGTTCGGCATCGCTCGGGGCTCTCGTTGGCTCCAACTTCAACAATGATGGAACAGCACTTTACGAGGCGGTTGCAGCGTTGTTTGTAGCACAGCTTCTTGGCATAAAGCTGACATTGACAGCGCAAGTTGTGGTGGTGCTGACCAGTATTGTTGCATCCGTCGGTGCTGCGGGTATTCCTGAAGCCGGGCTAGTGACAATGGCACTGGTGTTCAACGCCGTAGGCCTAGACACAGGATTCATAGCACTTATTTTCTCTGTAGACTGGTTCCTCGACCGCTGCCGTACGGCCATCAACGTCATGGGCGACATCAATGTTGCGTGTATTCTCGATGGACGAAAGCGTCAGGACAAGGCAGAGGAGCAGGCAGCCTGATGTCCATTCGGGACACATCGAGTTATATGATTCAGCGTGGTGGGAGATTATTGCTCCTGTCATCCGATGGTAAGCGTCTTGAGCGGCTCGTTGTACCAACATTGCTTCCACCGCTCCCTGGACTTTGGTCTGTTACCGGGTACGGGGACCGAGTATTCCTAGTGGATGGTGGTTCGGACAACGCGGTGTATTTGGCAAGTGGTTTGCGGCTTTGCGTGGTGGATGTGGCATCTGGCCATCAACGCCTGCTATTTCGCGATGGTATCTTGCGGGATCATCTTGGGCGTCCTGTGAGTGACATTGAGGGCGCACCGGGAGCCGGTCTTGCGGATTGGCAGCTACTCAGAATGCGTCTTCTACCAGGAGACCGCGTCTTACATGTCACGCTGAATCATCCCCTTTATGGGACAGCAAATTGTGCCATTGATGCCCGTACTGGAGCGGCGGTTGTGACGCAGAACGGTACCTGGCGTCGGATGGGTACTGTTGCTTATTTTGATGAACGATCCGGGGTGATGGCATCCGTGGCGCGGGATGCTTTGGATGTTCCAATAATCGTGACGATAGAAGAATCCGATGCGAGGATAGTAGTGGGTGTCCCGGCGGGAGCCATTGGTAAATTTAGTGAGGTGGCGGTTAGCGTTGATGGCAAGTTTGTAGCTGTTGTGCTCTCTGGAAGTGCGTTGTATGTAATAGATGTGGCACGTCGAACGAGTCGAAAGCTCGCTAACGGAAGCTATACAGCTCCTAGATGGGGTCAGCCTAGTAACAATTTGAGCGCGATTAAGCAGGGGGCAGGTGGCCAGAAGCCATACATTGTTGAGCTGAATACTGAGACCTTGCGTGAACGAATAGTCATTCAAAACGTGGATGACTACAAGGTTATCTATCGCAAACAACCCGACTGGAAAATTAAAACGACTACGTGATAATATTCATCCAACGCAGCCATACCCAAGTGGTAAGGGAACAGATTGCAAATCTGCCATGCACCAGTTCGAATCTGGTTGGCTGCTTAGTCAAATCAGGCGTCCATGAATGTGGGCGCCTGTTTTTTTATCCTAAAGGAAAGTGCCGGTTCATCACCGATGTCCGGTCATTACGTAGGAACATTGCCTACGTTTGTTGAAACCTGCAATTATGTCAAACCATGTTGATCAGGTTCGGAATGCTGACAAGGATCGTGCTCTGCTTGGCCGTGTGATGCGGCGGCAGGTTCGCCTGTCACTCGGAGTTGCATCGGTTTTTTTAGGGATTGTATTGCTCCTGCCCATTTTCAATTTGTACTTTCCAGCCCTTGCTGCTCAGAAAGTCGGCGGTTTCACGCTAACTTGGTTGATATTGGGCGTGCTCTTTTATCCAATCACATGGGGACTAAGTGCGTTGTTTATCCGTCAGTCAAACGCGCTTGAAGATGCCATAGAGCGAGATGAGAAAAGTGGGGTGGCACGTTGATACCGTTATTCTTTGTAATCTTGGTTACGGTTGCTACCGTGGTGCTTGGATTCATCGCGACTAAACGTGCGCAATCCGCATCCGACTTTTTTGTAGCGGGCCGTCAAGTCAGTGTGTTCATGAACGCATCGGCTATTTCAGGGGAGTACCTCTCCGCTGCATCGTTTATGGGCGTCGCTGGTCTCGTCATGCGATTTGGCTATGATGCGATGTGGTATCCGGTTGGCTACGCGGCGGGTTACTTGTTTTTGTTACTTTTCATCGCTGGACCGCTACGACGCTTTGGTGCGTACACAATTCCTGACTTTGCTGAAGGCCGGTTTGACTCACCGTTGTTCCGAAGGATTGCGGTGTCCTTCGTGATGTTTATTGGCTTCTTTTACACGATGCCACAGATGAAGGCCGCTGGTGTAACGATGGGCTCGATCATGCAGTGGCCCTATTGGGTTGGCATCGTCGTAGTCGGTACAGTCATCACTTTCAATGTAGCACTGGGTGGAATGAAGGGTATTACCTTTGTTCAGGCGTTCCAATACTGGGTAAAGGCGTTTGCCATTGCGGTACCTGTCTTTGTGATTATGGCTGTGTATGGTGGCTATACATCGACGCTTTCAAAGACCGCTGCTGATGCATCTGGATTTCCTGTTCTTACGACGGATGGAATATATAAAGTAAACGGTAAGGCCAAAGCTCCGACAAATGTGGTGGCCTTTCAGGCGGTTGAAGCGGATATTACATTTAAGTCATCTACGGTTATTGGCAAGGTCTCTTCAAGCCGTAAGCCTGAGCCCGGCGAGGATGCGCTAGACCTTGATCGCATGATTAAGTCAGGTGCGGTGACTGAGGGGACGACTGTCCATCTAGTACCTGTGATTGTAACCAAGCGTGGGGTTCCGGTAGAAAAGGATGGGAATGCTGTCGTCACTGGGGTGAAGCTGGAGTTTGATGAACCTGCCGAGCTTGCATTATCAAAGGGGTTACCGGTTCCTAATGCCCAGCGGAATAGTAAGTGGCTTGCGCCATTTGGCACCCTCACAAGCAAGCATGGCTATCCGCTTTTGTACACCTACAGTCTTATCATCGCATTGATTTGTGGAACTGCTGGCTTACCGCACATTCTGGTGCGCTTCTATACCAACCCGGATGGTCGTTCGGCAAAGAAGACAACGTTTTGGGTGATGGTCTTGATTGGTGTCTTCTACTTCTTTACACCGATTTGGGGTGCACTTGGCCGCGAGTTTATTCCGGGATTGTATGTTCCTAACAAGACCGACTACGTTGTGATCAATCTCCCAGGGCAGGTTGGCGGTGTATGGGGAGATGTCCTCAAGGGAATCACAAGCGCCGGTGCATTTGCTGCATTTATGTCGACATTTAGTGGACTTCTGGTATCGATGAGTGGTGCATGGGCACATGACATTTTCGGGCGGATACTAAAACCTGAGTCTAGTCCAACGGAGCGTATATCAGCGTTCAAGGTGGCAGCTATCGTAATCGGCATTATTTCGATGGTCTTAGGATTGTTTATTGAGACATTTGACATTGCGATGTTGGTTGGCTGGGCATTTGCGATTGCAGCGGCAAGCTACTTCCCGCTATTGCTCCTAGGGGCGTGGTGGCGAGGTTTGACGGCGACTGGAGCGGCATCCGGGATGTTGGTCGGGGGACTCGCGAGTCTGATGGCTATCATCGTCTTTATGTTGAGTGACAGAAAAGTAGTAACGATCACGGATCCATTGGTGAAGTCATTGTGTGAGCAGCCTGCGATTTGGGCCGTTCCGTTGTCGCTGGGTGTTATGTACATTGTTTCGCTTGCAACGCGCGGAAGTATTCCGAAGGATGTCGATGAGAAGATGCTCCGTCTCCATGCCCCGGAGGGCCTTGGCTACAGCAAGGATTACATCACTTCAGACCACTAACAACCTTGCGGACATCACCTTGCATGGTAGAATCGCAAGGTTCAGTGCGCCCCACTGAGATTTATTTACGTGTCGACATTGTCGGTGAGTAACTAAAAAGTAGTTTAACTACGCCAAAGCCTGTGCCAAGGTACAGGACCTGGAGGAAATATGGCTCGAGAATCGTGGAAAACCCGGGAAGCCCGTCGTGTAGCGACGGTTGCCCGTTTTGCCGAGCGTCGTGCTGAGCTTAAGGCTCGTGCGAACAAAGGCGATTTTGATGCAAGTATGGAACTTGCTTTGTTGCCACGGGATTCATCCCCAACCCGTGTCAAGAACCGCTGTTCGATCACTGGCCGCGCCAGTGGCTTTATGCGTAAGTTTGGCGTGTCCCGCCAGACATTCCGTGAATTGGCACACCGTGGATTGATTCCTGGTGTAACGAAGTCGTCCTGGTAGTTTTGGAGGTCTGTAATGGTAGTTTCTGATCCAGTAGGTGACCTCCTGACCCGCATTCGTAATGCTCAGGCGGCAAATCATGACTCTATGGAAGTTCCTTCGTCCAAGCTGAAGTTGGAAATCCTTCGCATCCTCCTCGAAGAGGGCTATATCAAGTCCTACGAGGTTGTTGAGGCCGCGCCTCAAAACAATATCAAGGTTGCGCTCAAGTATGCGCAGGGTGTTGGTCATCGCCGTACACCTGTGATTGACACAATCAAGCGTGTATCCAAGCCTGGTCTGCGTGTTTATGCATCATCGGATGAAATCCCGATGGTCAAGCGTGGTCTTGGAATCTCCATCGTGTCTACAAGCCGTGGCTTGATGACCGGGCGCGCAGCAAAGCGTCTCGGTATCGGTGGTGAGGTCGTCGCGACCATCTTCTAATTTCTGAACTGCATTTTGTGCAGTCGGTGATCGAGACCTGCCAAATGATTTGGTAGGGGAGTAACCTAGTATGTCCCGTATTGGAAAGCAGCCTATCGCGCTGCCTGCAGGTGTGAGCATCGTCACGGATGCCGATGGCAAGACAACTGTCACTGGCCCAAAGGGTGTTCTTGTTCGAACATTGAATCCGGATATGCGGATTGAAATCGAGGGGACGACTGCTGTCGTTGTTCGTCCAACTGATTCAGAGCGGCATCGTGCGATGCACGGTTTGACCCGTACGCTTCTTGCGAACATGGTCATCGGTGTTTCCGCCGGCTACTCGAAGATTCTGAATGTAACTGGTGTTGGATTCCGTGCTGTTATCGAGGGACAGAGCCTCGTACTTAGCGTCGGCTATTCTCACCAAGTGACTGTCTCGCCACGCCCTGGTGTCAGCTTCAAGGTGGAGCAGGACAACCAGCGTATGCCAATCATCACGGTGATTGGTATTGACAAGGAAGTTGTTGGGCAGACAGCAGCGGAGGTCCGTAAGGTCCGTCCACCAGAGCCTTACAAAGGTAAGGGTATTCGTTACAGCACCGAAGTTATCCGTCGTAAGGCTGGTAAGTCTGGTAAGGCTGGTAAGGGCGGCGGTAAGGGCGGCAAGAAGAAGTAAGCCGCACCCGGTAGGAGTCCCGGTAGGTCCGAGGCTCTGTGAAAAGGAATTTTTTTTATGCAAGTAAATAAGAACGCAACACGATCGCGGCGACACAGCCGCATTCGCAAGCGTGTGTTTGGTACTCAGGAGCGTCCACGGTTGAACGTATATCGTTCAACGGCGCATATCTACGCACAGGTGATCGA
>JAURHZ010000389.1 GCA_030833025.1 Armatimonadota bacterium | reverse complement strand
AGGCGTGAATACCCATAGGCCGTGAGCAAGCCAAGCACAATCTCAATGATGTAAACGCGCCACACATTTCCACCGGAGCCAATTATCCAGCCTGCAAGGACGGGGCCGATGACACTTGCGGATTGCCAGCCAAGGGAAAGCCAGCTGACCGCTTCTCGGTACTGGTTCTCTTCGACGACACGGGGCAAAAGATTATCAATTGCAGGTGAGTAGAAGGTGCGGATGGTAGCAAGAACTCCAACTGCGAGCAGGACCAAGGAGACAGGGAGTTTTAGGATAGAAAACACGAGCAGCATGATGCTCGCAATCAGCATCCCGAGGCGTGTGATTACCGCGATTCCGCGCCGGTCGTAGCGGTCACAAACATGCCCAGCAACGAGTGCAAAGGCCATTACAGGGATGATTTCGACAAGTCCAAGCACTCCAGATGCAAAAGGGTCTCTGGTCTGATGAAAGACTTGCCACGATACACCGGTAAAAAGGAAGCGACCTGCGAGTGATCCCGCGACACGCGTCAAAAAAAACTGTCGAAACTTAGGCTGGCGAAGCAGGCCTAGCCAATCTGATTGCATATTACGTATCTGCTTCCTCATCACTGGAGAATGTCACCCACGCAGTGTGGTCCTCTTCTCCTTCCGGGTCGTAGTTGCCATCCGCGTCCGGAAGGCGCCAAACACCATCACGGCCTAAAATCCCCACTGGCCGAAAAGTCGTTTTGTATCGAAGGCTTCCGCAGCCCGCGACATGATACCCAAAGTGCGCCCAGGTGCGGTTCATGAGCTCACCAAGTCGAATCACCTTTAGCATCATGAACTTTCCAAGAGAGCGATCTGCGTAATCAGGATCGTGATAATGATAGACACCAGAAACAATGTTCCCGGTGATGTCCAGCAGCGCGATTCCGAGGAGTGTGTCATCCAACCAAACGGACAGCTCAAGCGACTGCGTTGGATTATCAAGAAATGCATCCGCGTAGCCATCCACGCTGTGATCAGAGCGATGCCAGCCCCGATCGGCTTCCCTCGCTACGTGATAGCGACGATAAATGTCCATCCGCGGCGTGTCGATTTTGGGTTGTCCCACCTCTATACGCAAGTCGGCATTACGATTGAGGCAGCGTGACTGAGAGCGATTTGGTGAAAAGGATGGAATATGGATGCGCGTACTACGGCACTCCTCACAGTCATCGCAAATCGGACGGTAAAGCAGCCTACCAAACTTGCGCCATCCAGACTGCAAAAGCTGTTCATATTCCAGCGCGCTCATAGAACGAACGACGACGTGTTCCATCGTATTTCGCTGGTCTGATAGATACGGACACCTACATGGGTCGGTAACGGTGTGAGATGCTACAATCACGCCCCTATCCTACCCGCAGCATCGCTTTGCCTTGCGGCCAGAACCACACGGACAAGGATCATTTCTTCCGATAACCGGGTACGTAGGCGCTTTATGCTTCCGTGCCCAGTCCATCACCAATGATGGTGGCCGCTGGTCCGATAGAAGCTGGCACATGACCTTCATTGGTTCATCGATATGATGAAAGAACATTTTGTAGCCTGCACAAAGATAATTGAGGCCAAATTCGCCAGAAGACGTTCTAGTAAACCTATGCTTTGGACATTCACCATGGCAGGCAAATCGGACATCGCATTCTATGCACTGGCCCGGCAGGGAATCCCGCTTCGCACTTCCAAAGTTCTGCTGCTCGGGGGATGTTACGAGATCGATCAGGGATGTTTCGTTGATGTTTCCAAGGCGATATTCCGGATAGACATAGTGATCGCACGAGTACACATCCCCGTTATGCTCCATCGCTAGCGCTTTCCCACAGGTTTCTGAAAACACGCAGAGGGCCCCAGGAGCGCCGTACCAGTTCCCAAGTGCGACATCGAAGTGTTGCACAAAGACCTTGCCGACATCCGCGCGTACCCATTCATCAAAAACGGTACAGAGAAAGCGTCCATAATCGATGCTCCTCACCGACCAATCGGTTACGGGAGCCGCATCTTCATCCGTTGCCGCGGCAGGTTTTGCTAGGTGAAGCTGAATAAGGCCATCG
>JAURHZ010000388.1 GCA_030833025.1 Armatimonadota bacterium | reverse complement strand
TGACTCGCATCCCGGTCGCCAAGCGAAAGCAGCGTGCAGTAGAAATCCGTAGGCTTCACCAGCTTCAAATGCTCCTTGCCCACCGCACTTACCAGCTGCTGCTGAACGGCCAAAAGGGCATCCAGAACGGCTGGAGACAAGGGGAGAGACAAAAAGAGACGCATGATGAATAATTTACCTGTGAGACATTATAACAAACATTTGTTTGCTTTAAAGTGAAAAATTAGAGAGATGAGCCGCTGCGGCGCAGAATTGCCGAACGTAACATCCCAAGCGCCTGCTGCGTGCTCCGTAAACGTACATCCTGACGCGACCCAGTATGCACCGTCCGGATGACATCCAGGCCATCCGGGTGCGCAAGCCCAACGTAGACCAGCCCAACCGGCTTGTCATCCGAGCCGCCGCCCGGACCCGCGATGCCCGTGATCCCGATGCCATATGTCGCACCCGAGACCTTACGAATGCCTAGTGCCAGCTCCGCAGCGACATCGTGGGAGACCGCACCCACCGTATCCAATGTCGCCTGCTGCACACCAACCAAGGCCACTTTGGTCGGATTCGAATACGCCACTACACCCGTCCCAAAGACCTCACTCGATCCAGGAACCGCCGTAAGTCGCCCCGCAAGCAAGCCCCCCGTGCACGACTCAGCCGTCGCCACCGACTCGCCGCGCTCCACAAGCATCATCACCACACGGGTCTCAAGGTCATCATCATTATCCGAATACACCGCAATCCCAAGTCGGGACTTGATCTCATCCACGATGGGCTGGATCAGGGCATTCGCCCCATCCGATGTCACAGCACTCGCAGTCACCCTAAGCTGCACCTCAGCCTGCTTTGCGTACGGCGCAACACTTGGATTCGAACCCTTCATCAGGTCCAACAGCAGCGATTCCGCCTCAGCCTCACCCATGCCAACCAAACGCAGCGTGCGGCTGACAATCACCTGCTCTGTTGTCCCGAGGTAGCGACGGAGCATCGGCAACAGCTCATCCACCACCATAGGCTCAAACTCACTTGGCGGCCCCGGAAGCGCAACAACGACCTTGCCGCCATGCTCAACCCAGAGCCCAGGAGCCGTCCCGTAACTGTTTGGCATCGGAATCCCGCCCACCGGAACATCCGCCTGGCGGAAAATACTCGGCTTAGGCTGCAAAATCCCCTTACGCGCAAACCACTGCGTCAAATGCACCACCAGCTCCGGGTCACGCTGCAGCGGAACGCCAAGCGCACCCGCAATTGCATCGCGTGTCAGGTCATCCTGCGTCGGGCCCAAACCACCGATACAAATCACAATATCTGCACGCGACAACGCCTGACGCAACGTATCTCCAACGCGCACCGCATTGTCGCCAACGGTTGTCCGGAAGAACACATTCACGCCAAGCGCCGAAAGACGCTGCGCCAAAAATGGAGCATCCGAGTCCAGAATCTGCCCAAGCAATAGCTCAGTCCCGATAGATACAATTTCTGCGGTTATCACAGCACGGATTCTACCAACCGCCGCCCCGAATCCACGCTACAATTGCAGTGTTTCCGCGTTCCACCACCGCATTCACTGCCGAATACCGCCGGAACCAACACAACTGACCGGACATCCACCCCAATGAATCAACCCCGTATCGCCGCGTTTCCCAAATGCTATATGGATGAGCTCTGCATCCACAAAACCATGACCGTCCCGCAATGGATTGAGCTGGCATCCACCCTTGGCGTGGATGGCCTTGAGTTCTACGCCGGCTTTATGGAAACCGATCCTACGTGGATTGCCGATATCCGGGCCCGCCTCGATGCGCACGGCCTCCAAATGCCGATGCTTTGCTGCTCCCCAGACTTCACGAGCGACAACATCGATGCCGAAATCGCGAAGGAAATTGAGTGGATAAAGCTGACATCCGCATTCGATGGCAAATATTGCCGTGTGCTATCCGGCCAGCGCCGCCCCGACCTCACCACGGAACAGGGGCTCGACCGCGTCGCAGGCGCTATCGAGGCCTGTCTCAAAGCCGCGGATGACTACGACATCACCCTCATCCTCGAAAATCATTACAAGGACAACTACTGGACATACCCC
>JAURHZ010000387.1 GCA_030833025.1 Armatimonadota bacterium | reverse complement strand
ACATCCTCAGCGAACCCGCCCGCCCCAAGGATAAGTAAGGGAGTCTTCATATCAGGCGCTGATCGCAAGCTCACGTGGGAACTGAGCTGCGCTATTCAACTTGAGACCCAGCATTGCCCGGACATCGGTTGGGGATGCAATCGGGCGTTCCATCGCAGCAGCAACACGTACCACACGCTCTACCATCATCGGGTTTGTCGCGAGCTGCGACTTTCCTGCATCCATGTAAATGCCATCCTCGAGCCCGACGCGGACGTGCCCGCCCATCGCAATCGCGAGTTTCTGGACTGGGAACTGGAACTGTCCGATGCCGGTGGCTGCCCAAACTGCGCCATCCGGGAGTGCATCCACGATTGCTGCGAGGTTGCGTGTGCTTGCCGACAAGGTCCCGAGGGAACCGAGCAGCAGGTTTATATAAGGTCGATCACCGCTGAGGAAACCTTTACGGATCAGATAGTGGCTGTACTCCACCATCCCGATGTCAAAGGCTTCGAGCTCTGGCTTAATGCCCTTTTCAAGCATCACCTTTGCAAGGCCCTGAATCATATCCGGCGAGTTCACGCTTGCTTGTTTTGGGAAATTCATCGATCCGAGGGTGAGACTTGCCATGTCAGGCTTGACGGAACCTGTCAGGTTCAAGACATCGGAGCGACACGGAAGTGTGTTGTGGACACGCCCGGATGTTGTCGTACAGATAATGATGTCTGGATCGGCGATGGCGCTGCGAATCCCGCTAATCATCTCGATGTAAGACTCCTTTTCCCACGCCGGACTTTGGTCGGTCAAACGGGAATGGAGATGGAAAATGCTACCACCGGCTTCGTAGCATCGGACTGCATCCGCGATGATTTCTGCAGGGGTGACCGGGACGAACGGCGTATCGTTCTTGGTTGGGACCATTCCGGTCAGTGCGCAGTTGATAATCAGTGGGTTTGACATACGTTCGTTATTAGCTTTCACGGTGCGTTGGTCGTTGCATTTGCACATTGCATGCCAGTCGTTGCGTCCCCATACAATGGGCAGCCAAGCGAGCGGCCATCTCGATACGTCCAATAACTTGTATGAGTTGACGTGGTTTGGCCTTGTGAATGGCAGATTTCAAGAGCTGTAGTGATTCGAAGTGCTCATTCGCCGCACCTGCGGTGAAGAGATAGCGTCGCCGGGATGGGCTGAGCTCTGGTCTTTGTGATGTGCGAATCCGAGTGTTCAAGATGCGTTTGCGCACATTTCGCTGATTGCCAATCATGTTCCCGCCGATGTGGCGTTTTGTGAGGACAGGGTGTGGTGAGAAGATGAAGTTGCCATCTATCAGCAGCCGAAGCCAGCCATCATAGTCAAGCTGTCCCAACCGGCCATCGGGGAAGAGTCCGCTCCGTATCTTGTCGCTCAGTCGGCACAGTACGGTGCCAGGTGCCGGGATATGCGGCAGGGTCGCCATGCTTTCAAACGTGGTTTCTTCATCCGGATGTAGCAGCTCAATTCGTCGGTTTCTGTAGATTCTGCGCTCAGCTCCAAGGCGGTAATCAGGATCTGTCGCTTGGTAGAGCAGAGCGGTTCCGTGCACGGCAGCATGATTTGGATGTTGATCGAGGAGATGCCTCATGTGCGTCAGTGCATCCCGGTGCAACAGGTCATCATGGTCGAGAAAGAGGATGTAGCGGCTTTCTGGATGCGCATTTGCAGCCCCGATGTTTCGAGCCGGGCATGCGCTTCCGTGTGCATCTGGTAGTCCGATGACTTTGAACCTTGAATCGTGACGTGTAAGAGAAATGGCGACATCGACGGTGTTGTCGGGAGAGCCATCATCCACCAAAATGCACTCCCACGCAGAGGTGTCCAGGCTATCCAGAGCGGCAAGTGTGTCTGGGAGAACCTTTGTCGAGCGGTACATCGGGATCACGATGGTGAATTGCGGCGTTGCCATGTCCCCGATGTATGTGCAGATTACATACCAAAGTGGTTTTTCGCATGGATGCTGATTGATGGTTTGCTGATTTCAAGGCATTTGGCGACGCTAGGTATCGACTTGCCTATCAGTCTGAATTGTTCGTGGAACCAGTGTCCCTCTGATTTGTGTTGATGATGTGTG
>JAURHZ010000386.1 GCA_030833025.1 Armatimonadota bacterium | reverse complement strand
CGTCGCACGTGCTCCTCGATGGGCGATTGCGTACAAGTATCCGGCGCAGCAGGTTGAGACGGTTGTAGAAGACATTCTGGTACAGGTTGGGCGGACCGGCGCGGTTACTCCACTAGCAAAATTACGCCCTGTCGTGTGTGCAGGCGTTACGGTCAGTCGAGCCACATTGCATAACCAGAGTGAGATAGACCGTAAGGATGTCCGTATTGGCGACACGGTTGTCATTCAACGTGCAGGTGAGGTGATACCTGAAGTTGTTTCGGTGGTTGTATCCCACCGTTTGGAAACATCCCTTCCGTATGTGATTCCAGCAACTTGTCCAAGCTGTGGCAGCGAACTGGTCCGCCCGGATGGTGAAGCAGTAATTCGGTGTCTAAACGCGGCTGAGTGCCCCGCCCAGCTTCAGACGCGCCTTGAACATTTTGTCAGCCGTTTGGCGTTCAACATCGATGGGCTTGGTGGCGAGCGTCTGGCTCAGATGATTGAAGCTGGACTGATTAGGAGTGCTGCAGACATATTCCGTGTCACAGCAGCTGATTTATTGGTCCTCGACCGTATGGGCAACAAGCTGGTTGATAACCTGATTTCGGGAATCGATGCAAGCCGGAATGTCAGTTTGTCACGGTTTATCTATGCACTGGGAATCAGACATATAGGCGAACGGGCAGCTGAGATTCTTGCGAATCACTTTGGAACATTGGATGCACTGAGGTCTACGACAGTAGACGAGCTTGTAAAAGTGCACGAAATTGGTCTGAGCACTGCGGAATCGATTACGGAATGGTTTTCTACTCATCAAGGGATGATTGATGACATTCTTTCTGCGGGTGTGGTTGTTGATGAGGCTGTCATTCCCATTTCACGTGATCTCCTTGCTGGTCAGGTCTATGTCTTCACAGGAGCTTTGGAACGGCTGACACGGGAGAGTGCAGAGGCGCTGGTGAGATCGCTTGGCGGTACAGCAACGGGTTCCGTAAGTAAAAAGACGACGTGCCTTGTCGCTGGTCCGGGTGCCGGTTCCAAACTGGCAAAGGCGGAGTCACTTGGAGTTCCAGTCATCGATGAAGCTACCTTTATCGCAAGCCTCCCTGATGACGCACTGGAAAACTAGAACGCACAGGCCGGTAAGCGACACCAATACTGACGCGGTGGCCGCAAGAAGTTGTGTCGCTAAGCTGCATGTTTGAGCGATGCAACCGAGAATGCATCGGCTGTTTTGATTCGTTTGTCTGCTTTGCTTTCGTACATCGCACAGTCTGCATGGTGTAATAGCGATTCGAGATCTTTTCCGTTTTCGGGGAACATCGCGACACCGATGCTTGCTGAAACGGAGACACGCTGTGTTGTTTCTCCGATGTGGGTGAGAGACATTTCAGATATGGCTGCACTAAGCCTATGTGCGATGTGTTTCGCCGATGACTTATCTGTATCAGGGAGAAGGACAACAAATTCATCTCCAGCGTAGCGTGCAACTACATCCTTATCGCGTAACACCGAGTCAACCGTATTCCCTAGGGACTTTAGGACTTCATTACCAAAGACGTGTCCATAAGAGTCGTTGATTTTCTTGAAGTTATCAAGATCAAGCATCAGGATTGAAAATGGAACGCTGGATGCTTCCGCTCGGACAACGGCACGCTCAACAACGGTTGCCAAGTAACGTGCGTTTCGAAGTCCAGTAAGGACATCTGTGATTGCGGACTCACGATGTTCTTCCAGCTCAGCGGCATTATCGATGCCCCTTGCTACGAAGCCACCTACGTTGGTCAGGATGCGGAGATCTTCTTCATCGAACCCACCCACCCGTTGATGATAGAGATTGATGGTACCTACGACCCGGCCATTCACTTCCATCGGGGCAACAATTGCCGTGCGCGGAACAAACCAGGCCGCTGTTGCCGCCTGCAGCATCAGGTCTGTCGAGTCATAATCGCCGACGAATCCGACACCAGATTCAATCGTCGTAAATGTTGGTCCAGTTTTGCGGTCGATTCGGGCAGCATTGAAGAAGTCTGCATTCATACCACTAACACTGACAGCACGCGCAACGCTTCCGGAGCGGAGGAAAATAGCACACGTGTCAGCTTGAAAG
>JAURHZ010000385.1 GCA_030833025.1 Armatimonadota bacterium | reverse complement strand
TTCCCCGAGCCGTTTCTCCCTATCAGAGCGACGGTTTCTCCAGAATGGATATCGAGGCTGACATTATTGAGTGCATGGACAACTTTACGTTCACGGCGCTTGCCTGCGAGGATAGCGCCGAGTGCCCCTTTGATACCTGCATAGCCTGTACCGGCTACGGTGAACTGCTTGCACACATTGGTGACCGAAACGGCGGGCGGATGGCTCACTTAGGCGGCCTCCACAAAGCGCCATTTGCGTGCATTGAAGAAGCGATAGCCGAAGATAAAGATTGCGGTGCACATCGCGAAGCTCAGCCAAAACCACGGCCAAGGAACACCGAGGTTGACGGCGATGGTGTCCGGCTGCCCGGGGGTGAGCGGGATGCGCGGCGGAGTGCCATCCGGCCATGCGATGAGGAAGCGTCGGTAGGATGCCAGGATCACGACCATCGGGTTTAAGAGGAAGAGTGTATGAACAACACCCCGGATGCTCTCGGGCAGGAGCGTTGCGTGTTCAACCTGTTCGATGAAGTAGATGATGGGAACGGCGTAAAAAAGCAAGTCGGCGATGACGGCTGCGAGGAACTTGGTGTCTTCAAAGAAGACATTCAGTGCTGAGAGGAAGAGCGCAAGGCCGGCGATCAGCAGCGTTTGCATGATGATCAGCACGGGTAGCAGGAGGATTTCCGCCGGCGGCAGGCTGAGACGGTGGTGGATGAGCGAGTCACGTGTATAGAGAACGACAAGGAGTGGGATGGTCACGACGCCGAGTGTCAGGAGGAAATGGCGCAAGTTTGCGAGGGTCGTTGCGATCGGCAAGAGCTCGCGCGGGAAGTAAACCTTGCGGACAAGCGGCATTTGTTTGGAGACGCTGTCTGCAGCATCCAGGACACCGGTAAGGAAGTAGGTCCACGGGAAGAACGTAGCGAGCACATGGACGCCATAGTTCGGGACTTTGATTGGGATAACGTATTGGAAGACGAGCAGTAGAATGACCGCCCGCATGATGGGATTCGCAAGAGACCAAGCGACGCCGAAGATGGAGTTCTTGTAGCGGACGTCGAGCTCACGGCGAACAAGCGTCCGGAGCAGCTCACGGTAGCGCCACGCTTCCCGGATGTCAGCGGTGAAGGAATTGGATGGCTGTGCCACAGCCGGAGCCTAGTCGTCCAGCCGAGCGGGCTCGAGGAGTTTGAGGAGCTCTTCGCGTTTGATGAGAACCTTGCGCTTTCCCGCGATCCGGTAAGCAAGGAGCTTGCCTTGGCGGATGTACGAGCGGATGCTTGACTGCGACAACTGTAAATAGTTGGCAGCCTGCTCCACCGTCAAGAGTTCTCGTCCTTCTGATTCCATATGCTTACAAGGTGATGCACCGCATGCGGGTGTTAGCCAAACGCATGTGTGGTGGTGCTTCGGCGGAAGTATACGCAGAATCTACACACGTTGTCAAACGAAATTAACAATTATTCACACTTGATACGCCAATAAGTATCAACAACGTGAGAAACTATCACGGCATAATTGCCATGTTCCAGCAAACCTGTACAGCATTAATGACACTGTTAAGGCCCCCACGTCAAGGGGATGATTCAGAGCATTGACAGAACGTGAGTCCCCCACTGAGCTTGGGCACCAGGAAAACCATCCATGCCAATAAAAAGCGGTCCCCGTTATCGGGAACCGCTGAGCTTGGTCGGGCTACTTTAGAGCCTAATCGCCGAGCTTTAGGACTGACATAAACGCTTCCTGTGGGATTTCAACATTGCCCACAGACTTCATGCGCTTCTTGCCTTCCTTCTGCTTCTCGAGGAGCTTGCGCTTTCGTGTGATGTCACCACCGTAACATTTGGCGATGACGTTTTTGCGCAGTGCCGATAGGCGCTCGGCCGCAACAATCTTGCCACCAATCGCCGCTTGTAGTTTGATCTCAAACTGCTGTCGCGGCAGGATTTCCTTGAGCTTTTCAACAAGCATCTTGCCGCGGGAGAATGCCTTGTCACGGTGCG
The DNA here is from genome assembly GCA_030833025.1 of Armatimonadota bacterium. Classification (GTDB taxonomy): domain Bacteria; phylum Armatimonadota; class Armatimonadia; order Armatimonadales; family Armatimonadaceae; genus CAIRTT01. Next base: position 153 of record JAURHZ010000385.1, on the reverse strand, counting down.
TGATGAAAGAGAGCGAATCGACCGGCTCGTTGTTCACAAGGATGTCAAGCTTTACGAGTGAGCTCGGCTGATAATCCGAAAGCTCGTAGTCAAAGCTCGCATAACCCTTTGTGCGCGACTTCAGCTGATCGAAGAAGTCCATGATGATCTCAG
>JAURHZ010000384.1 GCA_030833025.1 Armatimonadota bacterium | reverse complement strand
AGCTCGGCGTGTTGGGGGACAGCACTCTGCCGAAAGATGGCTACCTGGGATGGATCGAGTCCAGCTGATAGATAGTCGAGAGCGACTTCGCGTGATTGATCGGCGATGCTGTCCGGCGAGCCGGCCATCGTCGTCAGTGCATGCCAGTCTGCGATGAAGCAGTACATTTCATACTTGCCCTGAAGTGCAATCCAAGGCTTTAGCGCGCCTTCGTAATTGCCAAGGTGGAGACGTCCGGAGCCCGTCGGCTGCATTCCGGAGAGGAGACGTTTCATAGGAGACGCGGTCATATCAGAAACCAATCAGGTGGCGGAATATCGTTACGATGAGTGGCATTAAGATGCCATCCAAAACGTGGGTGTACACAAGTGCAATCATCACGACTGCGCCCCATTTTTGCATAAAGGCGAGGAAAGGAACTCCGATGCTCTCCGGGAGGCAGCTCGCGAGAACCGTGCAAGCATCCATCGGATGCACTGGAATCAGATTGAAGACAAACTGAGCTACGTTGAGTCCAACGCTAATCACGAGTGTGAGGAGGGCCATCATGGTCCACTCGTTGAATGTGGCGAACCCGCTTGCCAAAAACAGTCGCAGAGCTCCAGCGAATAAGACTGCAGTCGCCAAGTTCGCCAGTGGTCCAACAGCGGCGACGATAGCCATCGATATACGCTTAGGCTCACGTAGCTTGGTGCCATCGACTGGAACGGTTTTTCCCCAACCAATCGGAAGGCCTGTCCAGATCGCAACGCCCATCAGGATCGCACCTACGGCATCGAAGTGACGTAACGGATTGAGCGTTACTCGTCCAGCTTCGCGAGGCGTCGGGTCACCGAGCTTATCGGCTACAAATGCATGTGCCGCTTCATGAACAGTCGTTGAGACAACGATTGCAATGGCGAGCATCACCCACATCCGCCAGTCCATCGCGGCATCCGCCAGCGTTTTATAACCACCAAATGGGCTACCAGAAAAAGGGCTGCTGAAATGGGAAATCAGGATGTCACGCATGGTCATCAATTCCGGTTCTATATATGAGATGCACTACCTGCCTAGATTACCATGTAGGGGTGCTTTTTCGGGATGTCGTCGGGGATTGCCCGCGCGTGTACTACAGGCTACAATTGGAGCCGTATGACTCCACTATCCCGCCGCGCGCAGGCCTGCGCTCCATCGCCAACTCTCGCCATCACCGCAAAGGCGAATCAGATGAAAGCGGATGGCATTAATGTCGTCGCATTTGGTGCCGGTGAGCCTGACTTCGACACTCCCGACCACATCAAGGCTGCTGCCATCGATGCACTTGCTAAAGGCTTCACAAAGTACACCCCAAGTGCTGGAATCCCCGCGTTAAAGACAGCCATCATCAACAAGCTTCAGCGTGACAATGGTTTGACATTTACACCCGCCGAAGTGATTGTCTCCTGTGGTGGTAAACATAGCCTCTACAATATTTTCCAAGTGCTGGTAGATGATGGCGATGAAGTCATCATCCCGGCTCCCTATTGGGTTTCATATCCCGAGCAGGTAAAGCTGGCTGGAGGTGTCCCGGTCGTTGTTCAGGCATCAGATGACGATAACTTCGTTCCATCGCTTGCTGCAATCGAGGCCGCGATAACCGATCGCACAAAGGTGATCGTCATCAACTCGCCGAGCAACCCAACGGGCGCAATGTGGCCAATCAGCCGTATCCGCGAAGTTGCTGAGCTCGCGGCATCCAAGGGCATTTACATCATCTCCGATGAGATCTATGAGAAGCTTGTCTACGAGGGTGAGTTCGTTTCTGTCGCAGCGCTTTCTCCTGAGATTGCTAAGTGGACTCTGACGTGCAACGGGATGTCCAAGGCCTACTCCATGACTGGTTGGCGTCTTGGCTACGTTGCGGGAGATAAAGCACTCGTTGCTGCAATGGGTCGCCTTCAGGATCAAGTTACATCGAATCCAACATCTATTGCCCAGTACGCAGGCGTCGCTGCCCTCGATGGTCCTCAGGAATTTCTGGCTGAGTGGCGTGCAGCGTTTATGTCACGCCGCGATGTAATCGTTGCTGGCCTCAATTCGATCCCCGGCTTCAAGTGCCGCATGCCACAGGGAGCCTTTTATGTCTTTCCGAACATCAGTGGACTGTATGGCAAGAAAACGCCAGCG
>JAURHZ010000383.1 GCA_030833025.1 Armatimonadota bacterium | reverse complement strand
CGTGATGGAGTTTGCGATCTGCTTTAGCAGAATTGTCTTACCGGCCTTAGGTGGCGCGACAATGATTCCGCGCTGTCCTTTACCGATCGGTGCAATCATGTCGATGAAGCGCATCGCGACCTGCTTGGTTTCGCGCTCCAGACGGATTCGGGATTCAGGGTAGATAGGTGTCAGTTCATCAAAGTTTGGGCGTAGCTTGCTGACTTCGATGTTGAGGTCATTGATGGAATCAACCCGCAGGAGGCCGTGGTACTTTTCCGTATCCTTGGGTGCACGGACGATGCCTTTGACGAGGTCACCATTCCGGAGACCGTAGCGCTTGACGTGGCTTTGTGAGACGTAAATGTCATCGGAGCTCGCCAAAGTTGGTTTTTTGCGCAGGAAGCCAAAGCCATCCGCATGGATTTCAAGCATGCCTTCAGCATCGATGCCATCCGTAATCTCGGTATCGGCTTCGAGGTCCGAGAGGTCCATGTAGTGATCGCGGTTACCGCGTCCACGCTGTTGTTTGTCACGGCCACCGGCTGTTGGTGCGCCACCGGGACGCATCCGATGTCCAGGGCGCTCGCGTTGCTCGCGGCCCTGTCCGATGTTGACATTGCCATTGGGATTGTTGTTTCGGCGGTCGCGGCGGTCATCGCGTTGCGGACGCTCGCGGCGGTCGTTCAGGTCATCCGGGCCGGCTGAATAGGATGCACTCGGCGTCGCTGCACTAGCATCGGACTCGTTTCCGGGTGAGTTGCCTGTCTCCTGATCACCTTGCGCAGGCGCATCGTAGCGGGGGCCACGCTCACGGGTGAAACGTCCACGGCGCTCTGGGCGCGGGGCATCATCCGGGGATGCGCCACGGAAGTCTGTAGCGGTATCGGATGGTGCATCTGCGTAAACCTGCGGTGCAGGTGCAACGACTGGTGGTGGAGCCACTGGGCGCTCAGGGACATCCGTGAACTCTGGTGGTGGAGTTTGAATAACCCGCCGTGGTCTACCGCGCTTTGCGACGGGAGCCGGAGCAGCATCGGATGTATCTGGGTCCATATTGAGTACCTGCTTTAGGGTTTCGGTTGGGGATACAGCCTCTGTGATGGGCTCAGTGTCGGTTGTCGCAGTAGCGCGTCGGGGTCTTGGCATGGATAACTCCAGGGAATGCCCACCATGCGATGGTGGCTTTGGTCTCAAAGGGGTCAGGCAATGGCCTGCTCACGCAGTGAATCAGACAAAATATGTGTGGAATGTGTGCGGAAGTACCATCACACTGTGGCAGGTTCACGCAAAGTACCCGACGTAAAGCACAGGCATCACGAATATACCACATCCAATCCGGATGCGGGGATTTACGTCATTAGGAGACCCGATATCGTTACGGTTTAGCCGCCGCCGTAGACTTCCGGCTTTAGGATGCCGATGTAGGGTAACGCACGGTAGTTTCCCAGATAGTCCAGACCGTAGCCAACGACATATGCTTCATCGAGTGTAAATCCGCAGTAATCCGGGGTTACGGTGACACCCGCCTTTGCACGTGCATCTGGTTTGTCAAGCAAGGTGCAAATCCGGACACTTGCCACGCGGCGGGCACGCATCACTTCCGCAAGGTATTCGGCGCGCCGTGCCATCGCAGGATTCAGCACGTCTTCAACCAACACCACATGGCGGCTTTCGACCGGCGAATCCAAATCTTTGAGGATTTTTACGACGCCGCTGATTTTTGCATCCGGTCCATAGCTCCCGACAGCAAGAAAGTCAAAGGAGACTGGAATAGACATCGCACGTACCAAATCAGCGATAAAAATCGCCGAGCCGGTCAGAACTCCAATTAAGACCACATCCTTGCCGGCATAGTCGCGGCTCAGCTGTTGGGCAAGCTCTGCGACGCGGGATGAAATGTCATCTGCGGTCAGGCGAACCGATGCGATATCTGGGTGGAGTTTGATGGACATAGTGCACGCATATTCTACAATCACCGGGGAGCAAGTCCCACATCACACTTAGGGGATAAAGGGCCCGTGGATGCCTGAAATCGCATCCCGTACGGCACGCGACAAGATCTCTGCCCGTGGTTCACCGCGCTTTCGGCTGCTCAAGACGATTCTGCGGCAATCGATGTATGCACCGAGCCAAAACGAGATGCCACTTTGCCATCGGCGCGCGGTCCG
>JAURHZ010000382.1 GCA_030833025.1 Armatimonadota bacterium | reverse complement strand
GGTCGACATCACACTGGATGTACTCCCAGCCGCCATCCGAAGCTGTTGTGACAAAAACGATGCAGCAAGTGCAAACGGGACAGCCGCAGACTCAACTCCGTACACAATCATCATTTGACAGAGGGATGCAGCCAGCTCAACCGACCCGGCGCTGATGGCATGGTTATAGGCTTGGAATGCGACGATGCCAGCCTGCTCAAGCTCCCCTGTGTCTTCGATCACCCGTGCGACTCTCCTAAGGAGGATTGCCTTTGTTTTGTCATCATCGGATGAACCTAACAAGTCATATGAGTCGATCAGCACCTCTGCCGCATCCCGTGGGTTGCCATTTGCAGCGTGTATACGGGAAATCGAAACAGCGCAGGCGCTGACAATCGGGAGGTCATTTGCGTTCAACGCCGCAGTGCGGGCTTTGATGAATGGATCCACCGAACACGCCGCTCCATCCCGGGCACGAATTGCGCGGGCTTGTAACCAATAGCACTTTGCCGATGTACGCGCATCGAAGTGACCGATCTCAAGCACTTGCCCAGCAAGCACACGAGCCATTTCAGACTTGCCCTGCTGCAGATAGGCCTCAGCAAGCACCATCCCCGTTGTTGCACGCAGTACATTGGAGAAGGCTACATTGGCAAATATTGGATGCAAGGAATCAAATGGGCGATTTACCGACCGTCTAAGACCAGTTTCCACCAGATGCAGTGTCTGCCATGCGACATCTTCATCGGAGATGTATTGACCGCTTGACTGGAGGCGTACCGCAAGCGCATCCGCCTCTTTAGGACAACCGCAGTGAGCAAGTAAGCGCGGAACCGCCTGGCGCAGCTGGCGACCTGCCGCGCTTCCATCCGAGAGGACAGCGATGGCGAGATACCACCCAGCTCCATCCAGCCACTGAATCGCATCCACTCCGTGGTTTCCACCCGCCAGGTGGTCCAGTATCCGTTCACATGCAGCTGCCGATGCCTTCATCAGACGCTCAAACATGTCGGATGAGCGCACCGTCCGCTTTTCTTCGGTGCTTTGGCCAATGGCGATGTAGCGTCCGTTTTGGGCTTCTACGATGCCTGAGCTGAGGAGAGGCTGAAGGACCTTTGTGCGTTGGTCGGGTGTCAACGCCGCTTCCATGATGTTAGCGGGAACACCACAGGCCGATGCAGACAAGACACCGTGCAGAATCAGGGCATCCTTGTATTCATACGATAGACGGCGGAGCACCTGTGTGGCTACTGCACGAGAAACCTTCATCGCGTTATCGTGAATCGCTGGCATCGCTGCGACATCCCTGCGGATGCTATGAAACAAGCTGTTGGCATCGATTTTGGCCAGCGGACCAGCCATTTTTAGGATGCGCGGGATGCCATAGAGGCCTTCGACTGCGATGGATGCCACATGAGAACCGATCAGTTCCTGTGCAGCTTCGATATCAATACCATTGACCTCAACTTGCGCAGCGACATCAAACGGAATCCGAAATGCTGAGACAAGTATCACGCGGACACCTGGGACGGCACAGATGGACTTGATCAGGCCGATGACATCCGTGCGCCCAGCGGCGATGAGATCGTCCATCTGGTCGAAAACAACCACGCAGGAGCGATTCTCCAGACGCTTGAGAACATCGTGTTCATTGAGGGTAGCGGTACCCGTTGCAAGGGCAAGACGTGCCAGAACACCTTCCGCAGTTACAACTCCATCAAGGACCAACCGAACAACTTCCTGGTAGCTGGCAAGCGCCTCAGTGACTGCGGTCGACTTACCAACACCCGGATGTCCTCACAGGTGGACCGGCGACATCCCGGATGCAAGAAGCTCTCTCAGGCGTTCAGCGACACTTGGTACAAGTTCAGGAATCTGCTCAGTGGTTTCAGTGGGAAGGGTTGCGGTATCCATTACAAGCGACCTGTTTGCAATTGCTGTACCCATATGAGCCATGGTGTGCATAATACAAAGGTGTGACTTGCATTGATTTCCATTCGCATACAACGGCATCAGATGGTTCGGACACCCCACGGGAACTCCTTCTAAAGGCAGGTTCAATGGGTCTGACGCACCTCGCGATAACCGATCATGACACCACTGCCGGGGCACGTGAAGGATGTCGCGTTCTTTCAGAATCCATGCCAAAACTGATCTGCGGGATTGAGCTTTCGTGCTCAGGAGCTCCAGGTAAGTGCCACATGC
>JAURHZ010000381.1 GCA_030833025.1 Armatimonadota bacterium | reverse complement strand
TGACGAGTTTATCAACCTGGTTAATCTCTGGTACCGGCTTCCAAACAAAGCCTTTGACATTTCCAAGCACCTTGATGGGCACGCTCTCAAGATGTTGCAAGTAGCGAATCGACACGGCTGTCTGGCCACGTCCAGTTCCCGTGATAAGTCCATTTGGAGAGACTTTTGCCACGGCTGGGTGTGCGCTCTCAAAAGTCGCGATGGGGGTGACATCACGGCTTGCGCCATCCGAGTAGTGTGCAACCACCCGCAACGGGAGCTGCCGTCCTGGGGATGCCAAGATCTGGCTGGTAGATGGTGTGATTGTTAGCTTGGTGCATTCGACATTGGAAATGGATGCATCCGCGCCCTGAGCAATCCACGTTCTTAGAACGGTGTACGCAGTATCCGTGGCTTTCAGCTTCCGTCCACCGAGGTGGGGCGTCTTGAGCATCGGCTTGCGGATAATCAAGCTGGCATCCGGCACGAATGTGTCAACCCGCCGGGCGAACGAATCACGTGTTAGCGCACGCTGGTCCATGGTCGGGTCGTATCCAAAGAGGGAGAGCGAGAAGCTTCCTTTTCCCTGTGGTGAGCCGTGGCAGCTTCCGCCTGCGCAGCCTTGCTTTGTGAGGACAGGGACGACATCTTGTACAAAGTCCAGCTTGCGGTTTGTGCTGTACGGGCGTGGGTCTGGCTTTGCAGCTGCGGGTGTTGGCTTATTGCCATTTGCGAGGCCAGCGGATATCCCGATGGCGGCTGTGAGCAGTAGCGTTGTCATGCGTAGCGCGGTGTTCATACGGTTTCCTCGGATGGGATGCAGCGGTGGACATCGAATTCCCAGCCATCCTGTGCGTGCAAAATACGTCTCTCCAGCTTTGTCAAAGGCTGGCGTGCGCAGAGAAAGAGGTGTTCGCGGTTTCGGAGCTTGCCGATGGTGCCGACTTTGTCACCGCTTGGATTGTGGATGCCAATCCTTGCGCCAACGTAGCGAGCGTACTCAGTCGTCCAGATATGGACATCGCCTGCCTTTGCCAGCAAACGAATCATTTCGCAGCGTGGGATAAAGCCTTCATCCGAGAATGAGACAAGCAGATACGGACTGGATGTCGCTTGAATCAGCTCGTCCATGGTTGCCGCAAACGTGCGTCGGGTGTTGTACGGGCTCTTCCGTGTCCGGCAGTCAATACGTTTACACGCCGTGCCATAAACCTCTGGGGCATCCCAGCGAACCAATGTCTCCCAGATATGGTAGTTGCCCAAATAGCTGTGCTGGTTATAGGGAGGGTCCAGATAAGCGAGGTCGGTATCGGTGTTCGCCGCCGCGATGGTTGCATCGAGGCACGTCGCCCGGCTCTTGCCATGTTGCCCCTGCGCCAAAACGCTGGGTAAACGCAACCGGATTGGGTTGAAGGAGCGGGGAGCCCACTGCTTGACATACGCCATTTGCAGCCCCGTAGTGCTGTCGACTCGATCTGCTGCCTCCATTAAGGAAACCAGCACAACCGCACGGACATCCGGGGTGAGGTCCATCGTGTCAATGTAGTCGCGCATCGCATCCACACGGGCGCCATTTTCGGGCTGGAAAAAGCGGCTCTGGATGCAATAGGTTTCCGTGAAGAATCCAGGCTTACCGGGGAGGGCATTTAGGATTTCGATGGCCGCAGATGCATCTTCGATGACATCCGGGCGGTCCGCCTCCACATAGCAGTGCGCCAGCGTGTGCGCGTAGGCAAGGATGTCATTTGAGTGGATGCGGTAGCCGAGACCCTTGAGGCCGTGGCCGACGCGTGCGGTTCCTGAAAACAGGTCGGTGATGCTTTTGACACCCCCAAGGGCCTGAATGGTGTCGGTTATTTGCGGTATCAATGTCCGCTTTGACCCGAGGTATTTGATCACCTTGGCTAACCTGTCATCCTAAAACAGCTCGGGGATGGGGCGGCCCTTGCCGGCGATAGGCACGGGGCGACCGGTAGGTGTGTGCAGCGGGTGCGCGCGGTCAATCCCGACCTTTGCAAAGATACTCGCTGCATAATCCTCGATGGTGTACGCATTGCTACTCGTGATAAATCCACCATCCCGGTCGGTCGATCCAACCACCTGTCCACCTGGGACACCGGCACCTGCGAATGCAAAGGAGAAGGCATGCGTCCAGTGGTCACGTCCCTGGCGGTCATTGACCTTCGGCGTACGGCCACACTCAGT
>JAURHZ010000380.1 GCA_030833025.1 Armatimonadota bacterium | reverse complement strand
GGAAGAACTGGTCCGCACGGGATTGTGCACGGTTTTTATCGATGTCACAAAACGCTACAACCTTCCAACCGCGGGATTGGTATGCAGCAAGGTGGGTGCTGGCGATGCCTCCGCATCCAATCAGGGCTATCTTGATATCGCGTGCGATGGCTGGTGGCGCATACGGTAGCGCTGGTGCTTCGATATCGGCAACGGTTGCCGCAACAAGTGCGTACTGGTCATCGGTGGGGAGGGTGTCTTGCTTGCTCATACGTAATCCAAAGTCCTTCCTGCGGCTGCGGATGCAGCTGCAAGGTCTACGATTTTCTGTCCAATCCTGCAAATGCGTGGCGTAAGGGGCGCGTGAAGTGATTCTGGTGATGCGGCAGTCGCATCAAAATGCTCGATGATATTTCGCATAGGGGCTGTGAGCGTGTCCACTGGAACCTGAGTCGGTACAGGATGTTCTATCGTTTGAATAACCACGTATTCTTCATAGTCATAGCTGCTAATTGTCCCGCCCGACCCAACAACAACAAATCCGCACTTGGGTTGTGGCTGGATGGTCCACGGGTCTGTAAATGTTCCCCAGCGTGTTTCAAACTTCGATAGTCCTGTGGCATAGCGACATACGACAACGGCATGCTCATCAACAGACTTGGCATCCAAATTATCCGTGATAGCTGTTACTGTCAGTGGTTCACGGCCGTTTAGGAACCATGTACCAAGCGTGGTGCCATACCCAAGATAGTCGAGAAGGCTACCGCCGCCGCGCGCTGGGTCATACCACCACGATGTGCGTTTCATCTCGGCTGCTTCATTCTCTGAAACCTCGACTTTGTCTGCTAAATGGCGAAGAGGCCCTCGGTTTCCATCGTAGAAATGAACCTCAAGGACATCCCCTATGGCACCGTCCGCGATCAAACGCTGGGTGGTGATATGGGGTGGGTACCACGCGAGGGGCCAGTTGATGGCAAGCGTACGATTGGCTGCAATGGATGCAGCAATCATGCGGTCAGCATCGGCGACGTTTGCGGCAAATGGCTTTTCACAGATCACGTGGAGGCCAGCGTCAAAGGCCGCTACTGTGACATTTGCGTGCTCAGCGGTTGTTGAACAGACAATCGCCGCATCCGCGCCAGCTTCCGTAAGCGCCGTGTGCAAATCTGTAAACACACGATTCTCTGGAATTGAGTGTGTATCAATCGCCGCTGTCATTTTTGTGATGTCTGGATCATAGATGCCGGCAATTGAACACCCAGGTGTGTCCGCTACAAGCCGTAGTAGGTCACCCATATGCATATGGTCAAAACAAAGTCCAAGGTAGCGCATTAAAGGTCGATCCTTACTTTTTCAAATTGCGGTCTGGTGCGTAAGCTGAGAGCTCTGCACAGGATGAGAAATTCTGCTTTGGGTTGGTTCCATGGGCTGCTGTTCCGGTTATCCGGACACCGGCGATGCTTATCGGTGCTGGCAGCATCAGTGTGAATTCTTGTCCATCGATTAGCGGAGGTTGCTGGTCGGCATTTGTCTGTGGGTAACCCGGGAGTCGACCAACAGACTTCCACGGAGCGCCGGGGGCTTGCTGAACCTCGACCATAGGGGCACCAACAAACCATCCACCATCGAAGAAACAATGCCCGTGTGTATAGACAATTCTATCGATATCAACTTGGTCAGAGGTATGAACTGCATACCAGTCGATATCCGCCCGGGAGTTGCTATATGTCACGACCAGCGATTTTGGCTCACCATCCACAATGGAACCGTTGATGTTCCCAGGGCGCGAGCGCGACTCAGTCCCTCCGAGGAGAACATTTCCAGTACGTCGCTGTTTGGGAGCATTTGTGCGTAGCCAGACAGTGTAATCTTCACCGGCTGCGCCACAGTCGGCGAATGGTTGGAGGGGGAGCGAGCCCTTGGCGGTTTTGAGTAAAAATGTTCGCTGCCCAGTTTGCTGTGGCACTTTTGCCGTAAGCACTGCCGTGGATGGTTTATCGGATGACTTTTTGCCGGCAACAGCCGCGAGTACCCATGGACCAAATGTGAACGCCGCAAGGGTTTTGTTTGAGTCTTTGCCATCTATGTGCTGAAGTGAAACGCGATAAACAGATGTCCTAGACTGTCCAACCTTCCAAGCAAATGGCAGCTGCGCGATCGTGGATGTCCCATTTCCGGTAATCCATGTCGGTTTGCGCCACGAAATGGCATACGTGCCTGCTTT
>JAURHZ010000037.1 GCA_030833025.1 Armatimonadota bacterium | reverse complement strand
CTAAACTTTATCCGTGAGTATTCTTTAAGATAATTTATGCCCTAACGTCTTTGCGACACGCCCTACCGGATTCCCGTTTGGACATTACGGCTGATGTTACTGAGCGCATTCTCTGCGCGGGCGCAAGCTTTGGTCCCATCACACTCGACCTGTGCTCGGATGATAACCACAGGAGGTGTACCAACAAGCTGACGAAGCCCCTTTAAGATGCGGTTCGGTAAATGCTTGAGACGCCCCATTTTGGCCGCTGTCTCAATGCCGCCATCACTGTCCTGTTCCCAATAATCCAAAATAAGCCGATGACTCGGTCGACTTTGACTTGCAAATGACAGACGTCGCACATTGAGCCCCGGTGGCGTCACAAGCTGCCCCCGGTAGACATAGGCACCTTGCGCCATACAGATCGTCGGGTCGTGGTACGCATCTAGATGGGCACCATTCACCACCGTCATAACGATATCCGATGCGCCGGGCGCCTTGTACTCATACAGCTTCGCCTTAGGATTACCGACAAGCGCCAAAAACTGTGGATCGACATCTACCAACCGCGTCTTGTAACGCCCGATCTGGACCGGAGCAATCGGCATCCACGTTGACTCCGCCTGTACCTGACGATGCTGCGTATAGCCAGAAACCACTACGGCTACAGTGAAAACAACGGCAGATATTGATGCGTAGTCAAGTAGCAATAAACCTTTTCGAAGTGATGATGATTTCGCGGGGGGCGCGATGAATGGAAGTCGTTTACACAGCCAAAGTGCCAATGCAATGCCGATTCCACTTTCGATGATCGCAGCCACAAAGCCGATTGAACCGGGTGGTGGGATACCGATGCGGCCCTGGATGGCAGCGAGAATGGATTCTGGTGGCGGAATGGAGAGCAAAACCCCAGCCACTATCATCATCCAAACCGTGCGGTGATGTGTTGCAAGTGTCGAGATGAGCAAGCTAGCGATGACGATGGACAGCCCAAGGACAGCAATGGTCGTAGCATGTCCCATCAATCCGAAAAACAGAATCAATAACCCGCTCAGCACTCCAGCAAGCTGTTTGATTCCAGGTGGCCGGATGTTATTGCCAAGACGAAACCACCCAATTATCAAAGCAGCTAGCAACGCCGTGGATGCGATGAGCTGCCAAGGAGTAACCACCGCGGCGGTTTGCCAGAACGTTACCGGGACATCCATGGTTATGGACATCGGACGGAGAAATGCCTCCCGGATTTCACTCTTTATCCATGCCGTATCCACGCGTAGCAGCGTCAATACAAGCAAGATAAACACCACCCGGATGGCGCCCGTGATGAGCTTGCTCTGCCGAACCTTCCGGATCATCCGAGGATTGGATACAAGAATGATTGGGTGACCATTTTCATCCAATCCCCTGATCTGTGGTGCTAATGCATACCCTTCCACTGCATGTCGCCGCAGCTTTTCGGCAGCCGCTTTCTTCGCACGTATATCCCAAAACCACCCAAGGCCAATCAGGGCAATTAAGCCGGTGCCGCCACCAATGAGCAGAGTTGACAGTGGAAGATCTTCTGTGACCTCACCCGTTGCCTCGTAACCTTTGATGCGACCAACAAATGTGAATGTCCGTTTTCCCGCGGTCCCTACCAGAGTTGCCTTGTCCCCTGACATCTTGAGGTCCCACCGCGTGGCAAAGACATCCGAATTGCGTGCCATGGTGAAGAGCAAGTGCGTGGGCTGTCCGGTCACACCGGATGCATCTAACATCCAGGGCTCATTGACTGGTCAAGCGCATATTGTGAGAGAGGCCCAAAGAGCTCAGTCACTTCTGGAGGTGCATCAACCAATGCGAGCTGGCCAATGTAAATTGTCAATAAGCCTTGGGGCGTTGCAAATCCCGTCAGCTCAAAGACAACGCTGAGTGGACGTGCATCATTTCCAGTTCCTGTGGATGCACCATCAAATTGGATGGCAAAGCGATCAATCGCAGCAGCCATACGCGCAGGCAGAAGTAAACCCATACATAGAGTGATGAGCATAAATACGGAATGAAGAAGACTTGAGCGTCGCACGTTTATATCGAAAACCTGAAATGGGTGAGGGCGGGACGGAGGGGGAACCGTTCCAGATGTTTTTTCTGGAGTCAGTCATCCGTCCCATAAACCATCATCCATAATCAGGCGTGAATTGACACGTGTGACACCGTCTAAACATTTGTAAACTTTTGTCTAAGTGCTGAATGATTGGACTTAGCAACGGTTATGGCATGGTGCCTCCCGGGGTAAACCGAAGCCTCTTGCGCTTTCAAAAAAAAATGGAGATTCCGATACCCGTGGGAAAGATGAGAAGTCATCGGGCATTCGGCGTAGGCGCCATGTGATAGACGTGACGCCGATTAAACATTTGTAAAGTATTTTCTAAGGTCCGAAGAATGGTCTCAAGCGAGTGTGGAAGAACCACGGATGCTTCCACCAATGATGATTCTTCGTGTATCTCACGACGACGTCATTTGATATATGTGACGCAGTGCAATCTATTTTTCTCTCCTTGATAACTTATGCTACGCGGCTATTGGTATTCGATTGAGTCCACCGGTAGAACCGCAGCCGCTTGCGCTTCCAAGCCAAAATCGTGAATCCAATACCACTTCCAACAATGATGAGTCTTTGTGTATCCGGTTCCGGCGCAACATTAGCTCCGGAAACCGATAATTCGCCTGCAGGCGTCGCCAGTGAGAAACTGTTCAAGGCAACGTAACCATTGCCTTCTGGCTGTTCAATCGTCATCCATGCAATGGGCGCATCCCCAACGTAGCCCCAAAATACTCCCTCACGAGAGCTCGTATTGATTGGCTGGCTAGTGCCATCGGATGTGGTGATCATCAGGGATGTACCCAGCATGTAGTCCCCCTCATCGACCACTGCGAACATTCCTCCAAATGCAAAGGAAGTGAACGACAGGTTCATGATGTTGCTGGTCTGGCTCACACTGATGAACCTGTCACCAACATTGTTTATGCCACTGTAGAGATGGTCGGTGTCGGTACCTGTCTCCCATATCTGCAGATCGCCACCAAGACGGTTAAGGGTACGTCCACGGCCAAGTGAGTCCGAAAATGTGTCCGTTCTCACATTGTTGACTGCAGCCAGCCATGCTGCGTTAGATGTAAACCATGTCCCTAATGCAAATGCAGGCTGGCATCCAAATGTAAGTGTGCATCCCGCCAACATAACTGCACACAAAGTGTTTTGACTCGTAACAAATCGCATCTTCCCCCCGCAGAGCACCGGTCAAAAATGACAGTAGAGGCAACTTGATTGCCGGGACATCATCTACTGGCATTAGGCCGGAGTCGTCTGCGTGAAGAGTGATAACAGACAAGTCAGTAAAATTGATGTAATTTGCGGTCTAAAGTTTTATAACTTTAATTTAGGCGACACTTATCAGAATGTTTTATTGATTTTAGAACAATAATGCTTAAATACGGTTGCCACATTACACATATTAAGCATCATTACGGAACTATTTAATATAATTACGTGTAACTAGCATTAAATACACTGTTTTTTGAGAGGTTACTTTTCCTCAACCTAAACAGTGATTGTGCCATCCAAAGCTGTGCGCCACTAATTCATGGCGCAAGTTGTATATCAATAAGTGAAACATCTTCCGTGCAAACCACGGGCTAAACTTTTCTAACTTTCACGTATAAATCCCGCCCATAGGGTGATTCAAGATGTTTTTAGTTGCAAAAACATACAAATAAACGAATGTATGTGCATTTGACACATACTCTGTGAACTGCGCTTTCACCAGCATTCATGGCCCGCGATGATCCAGCCAGCAACGTGCCAGGCAAACGCCTAAACGAACTTAGCGCTTTTTCGCATCCGCAATTAGACGTGCAACTAACTGCAGCGCTTCCATCGGCGACTTTCAGCAGCTCGAAAAATGTTGCCCATTACGCTAATTTTGTAAGCCACGCTTTGATCAGCATTCATGGCCCGCGGTAATCCAGCCAGCTACGTGCCAGACAAACGCCTAAACGAACTTAGCGCTTTTTCGCATCCGCATGTAGACGTGCAACTAACTGCAGCGCTTCCATCGGCGACTTTCAGCAGCTCGAAAAATATTGCCCATTACGCTAATTTTATAAGCCACGCTTTCACCAGCATTCATGGCCCGCGATGATCCAGCCAGCTACGTGCCAGACAAACGCCTAAACGAACTTAGCGCTTCTTGGCATCCGCATGCAGACGTGCAACCAGCTGCAGCGCTTCCATCGGCGACAGTCGGTTTGGATCAACCGCCTGCAGCTCCTCAACCACGGGATGGATCGCCGCTTCAAACAGCGTCATTTGCAGCGTCGCCGATGTCGTCTCAATTCGTGGCGCGCCCCCAGCCTTCTCAAGCTGCATCAGAATCCGCTTCGCACGCTCGACTACCGCCGGAGGCAAACCCGCCATCCGGGCAACCTGAACGCCATACGACTTATCCGTCCCACCCGGCAACACTTTACGAAGCCACAAAATACGGTCATCGGTTTCGCGAACCGCAATCCGATAATTCCGCACATTTGGACGTTGCTTCTCGAGGTCATTAAGCAAGTGGTAATGCGTAGCAAACAGCGTCTTTGCACCAAGCTCGCTCAGGTGCTCGGCAACAGCCCACGCGATGCTAAGGCCATCGTAGGTCGATGTCCCACGCCCGATTTCATCGAGGATGACCAAGCTCCGCTCCGTTGCGTGGTTGAGAATCTCTGCAGTCTCAGTCATCTCCACCATAAATGTCGACTGGCCACTCGAGAGGTCATCATGTGCGCCAACGCGTGTAAAAATGCGATCTACAATTCCAATATGCGCTGCATCCGCCGGAACAAACGAACCAATCTGCGCAAGCAGCACAATCAGCGCAACCTGTCGCAGGACCGTGGACTTACCAGCGGCATTCGGACCGGTGATCACATGCACCGTCTGTTCGGTGTCGAGAATCGTGTCATTCGGGATGAAGCGCTGGATTCCCCCGGCAAGCTTTTCAACCACGGGATGCCGCCCTGCAGATATCGAAATCACATCCCCGTCATCCACAACCGGCCGGCACCATCGGTTATTCACCGCGAGCTCTGCGAGCGCAGCTGCGACATCGAGTTGCGCAACCACTCGTGCACGGTCAAGCACACTCCCCGCCCAGTCCCGCGCAATCATCTCCCGCAAAACTACAAACAATTCACCCTCACGGGCAATCAGCCTGTCCTGCGCTCCCATCACCTTTGCTTCCATTTCCTTGAGCTCAGGGGTGAAGTAACGCTCACCAGCGGCAGTCGTTTGTTTCCGGATGTAATTCTCAGGGCCGAGCTCCAGCTGTGATCGGGGGACTTCCAAGTAGTATCCGAAGACATTTGTGTAGCCGATTTTGAGGTTCTTGATGCCGGTGCGTTCCCGCTCGGATGTCTCTAGCTCAGCAATCCATGTAGCACCGCCCTGTCGTAGGGAGCGAAGCTCATCCAACTCAGCATCGAATCCAGGCTTGAAAATACCGCCATCACGAACCAGTAGGGGTGGCTCATCCACAATTGCGTTGTCGATGTCATCCGCGAGCGTTCCAACCGGGTGCAGCTGCGCGACAAAAACATCGATAGCCGGGGCGCCTACCTGCGACGCAACCGAACTCAGAACATCCAGCTTTTTGAGACTGGTCCCAAGCGCCTTGATGTCCCTTGGGCTGGCAGCGCCTGTACAAATGCGAGCAACGAGACGCTCAAGATCACCGATTTCTCGAAGCGTGTCACGGAGCTCAGCACGCGGAAGACTCGCCGCACAAAATGCAATAACGCTTTCCTGACGCTCGGTGATTGCACCAACTGACAACAGCGGCGCATCCAGCCAGCGTCGAAGGAGCCGCCCGCCCATCGCGGTACGGGTTTGGTCAATGACCGCAAGCAGAGACTTGCCTTTCGCCTGGTCGAGCAGACCTGCGGTGAGCTCAAGGTTTCTCCGCGTGCTTGCATCGAGGGTCATCGTGTCATCGATGGACCAAATCGCAAGTGTCCGAATATGCGGAACTGCCCCCTGCTGCGTTTCCTCAACATAGTCAAGCAATGTGGCTGCCGCCTCGACACCCGTGCTGTAGTGGTCACAGCCAAAACCCCGGAGTGTAGTGACCCCAAAGTGTCGTAAGAGGTCTTCACGAGGCGTCTTTGGGAGCTTACGAGTCGCGATACGGGTTAGGGTTGCGGGACAACGTGCCGCGATGGCATCAGCAAGCGCATCTTGATCCTCGGGAACCAAACACTCAGCGGGTGCGATGCGCGCGACTTCGGCTGCGATGTCTCCCTCCGTCGCGCCGGCTGGGAGCTCACAAACCAGGAATTCGCCAGTTGAGACATCCACCACTCCGATACCAGCAATGGGAGTCCGTAAAATGGCCGCGACGAGAAAGTTGTTCGAACGGGCATCAAGGAGCGCATCTTCGACGAGTGTGCCCGGGGTGACAACCCGCGTGATGGCTCTGCGGACCAAACCTTTGGCTTGTTTTGGATCTTCAATCTGGTCACATATAGCGACTTTATGCCCTTGCTGGACGAGGCGTGCCAGGTAGCGGTCAAGGGCGTGGTACGGAACACCTGCCATCGGAAGACGCTCTTCCATTCCGTTGACATCACGGCCCGTCAGGGTAATTTCCAGCGCTTCTGCAATTAATGTTGCATCTTCACCATAGGCTTCAAAGAAATCGCCAACCCGTATCAGAAGGATAACACCGGGGCGTTCGGCCTTAAGCTCCATGTACTGCCGGAGCATCGGGGAAAGCTTCTCAATCGGGATGACTGCCATATGAGGTAGTGTAGTGTACGCATCGATGGTCTGCGAGACTGTCACAGCGGGAAGCGGGAAGGCTCCATGGCTGTCGATACTGAAATCTATAATCTGCAACCGATTGCAGTTGGTTCACCGGTCCCGGATATCGCCCTACTGGGAATGGGTACAGCTACACAACATCCCCTGTCGTATTACTATTCTGAGCGCGGGCTTCTGCTGATTCTCATCCGTCACTGGAATTGCATTTTCTGCCGCGGTCAGTTGGCTGACTTGCACACATTCCTGCCACTGCTCGAGCAGAAGACGCGGGTTGTTGTCGTGATGCCGCACAAGGCTGAATACCTTCGCACTCGTCTCATGGGACGCTACTCATTGACGTGCACTGTGCTCTGCGATCCTGAATATACGCTTTACCGTGCACTTGGCTATGGGCATATGCGTGCATCCGATGCCATCTCTCCCAGAGCAATTGTGGATGGTGCAAAGCTGTTTTTTGGTGGTCATCTGGTAGGTATGCCGGATGGCGATGTCGAGCAGCTTCCAGGTGTCGTTGCCATTCGGCGTTCAGGAGTGGTTGCCACCCGCCATCAGCATGCATTTGCGAGTGATTACTTGACATCCGATGAGCTTCTAGAGTTCGCGGCTCTCGCTGGGAGTTAGTCATTCGGCGGAAATCACAACTAGGTCGGCTGGCCTCCATGCTAAAATCAGAGCATGTCATACATCGTCAGTGTTGGAATGGAGTGCCACGCAGAGCTGCTGACCCACAGCAAGATGTTCTGTGGATGTGAGAATGCATTTGGCGGCGAGCCGAATACGCGCTGCTGTCCGGTTTGCCTAGGTCTCCCGGGGGCGCTTCCTGTCTTTAATAAGGAAGCTGTCAAGCATGTACTGCGCACATCCCTTGCGCTAGGCTGCACAATTTCCCGCCGGACGATTTTCCATCGTAAGAACTACTTCTACCCTGACTTACCAAAGGGATATCAGATTAGTCAGTATGGTCAAACCCCGATTGGCATCGATGGCTACCTCGAAATCGAGACGCCTGAAGGCGAATTGAAGCGGATCAATATCACGCGCGTTCACCTTGAGGAAGACACGGGCAAGTCTTTGCACTCCGATGGCCTTGGCTATTCGGTGGTGGACTACAACCGCAGCTCTGTTCCACTAATGGAAATTGTGACGGCATTCCCACCGGACATCGCCAGTGGTGAAGAAGCGCGTCAGTACGCGGAGAACCTGCGCCTCGTGTTGCTGTACCTTGGCGTCTCCGATGGCAAAATGGAACAAGGGTCACTGCGTGCGGAACCGAATCCAAGCATCCGTAAAGAAGGCGCAGAGGCATACGGGACCAAGACGGAGCTTAAGAACCTGAACTCCTTCCGTGCAGTGCAGCTGGGCGTTGAGTATGAAGCACGCCGCCAGGAGGCCGAGCTTGAGGCTGGCAAGCAGGTGTTGCAGGCGACGTATGGCTGGGATGCCGAGAAGGGCGTCACGGTTCTGCAGCGCTTGAAGGAAGGTGAGCAGGAGTATCGCTACTTCCCAGAGCCGGATTTGATACCGATTGAATTTACTGAGGATGAGATTGCAGAGGCGCTTGCAAGCCTTCCAGAGCTCCCACTTGCGAAGAAGCGGCGTCTCATTGCCGACTACGGTGTGTCGCAGGGGGATGCCCTTCAGCTGATTCAGGACCAGACACTGGCGAACTACTTCGAAGCATCCGCAACGGGTGCAAAGGATGCCAAGGCGGTTGCAAACTGGATACTCGGGGATGTCGCCCGCTTGTCAAATGCCGCAAATATCGCGCCATATGCATCGAAAATCACTCCAGAGCTGCTCCGGGGTCTCGTCGATGCGATTACCGCAGGAACGATCACGGGCAAGATTGCCAAAGAACTCATCGAAGAAATGTTCACGACAGGTAAGACTGTCCAAACACTCATCGATGAGAAGGGCATCAAAGTCATGGATGCCAGCGTCGTGATGGACATGGTGACACGTGCGATTGCTGCAAACCCGGATGTCGTTGCAAAGATCAAGGGTGGTCAGGAGAAGGCCATGGGCTTCCTAGTTGGACAGGTGATGAAGGAAGCGAAGGGGCAAGCCCGCCCGGATGATGTGAACCGCTTGTTACTGGATGCACTCGCTGAGTTACCATAGGCTGCAAATTTGACGGTGAAATAAATGAGAAAACGGCAAAAGAATTCAATCTTTTGCCGTTATTTTTTACGATTTTGTAATAATGGCACGGTGATATGCGTAGTGTATGTAAGTGTCATGGTTTTCATGACCGGTGCGTCACATGATTGCTGCCCATTGTGGCTGCACCAACACCTACGATCGGCCTTTTTGTTTTGGCCATAAGAAAACTCTACACGGGTAAAGGTCGTCAAAAAGGTAAGGACGGGATGATTGCCTATCCTGACTGAGGAGAAAAGAAATGCTGCATCCCACACTAAACATCGTTCAACCACCCGCGGTTACACAACAGAAGCCTCCCACCGGCGAGAATGCAAACAAGGGCGCAGATGGACTTACGCCTGCACAGATTGAGGTCTTGCTAAAGGCGGTACCTGTGTTTTCACTCACCGATGCTGGTGGACAGCCTATTGTGAGTAAGGTTCCAGATGCAACTAAAGGTGTGACGGCGATTTTTATGTCTCCAGGAACCGCAGCGGCAGCGTTGGCACAGATCAAGGCCAAAAATACCGAGCTCGCGGCGAAGCTCAAAATCAACCCTGTGTCTCTCTGGGATATTTACAAGCTTGCAACCAGTGAGACATCACCGTTTCTAATTCAGTTTGTTGCAGATCCAGCAGAAATGGATGCCGCAAAGCCATTGGTTAAGGAGGGACGTACCGTACGTGTGCCACTGTTTGTCGCGAAGAATAAGAAAGACAATGGTCTGTTGACGATCAATCAAAAGGGGATGGAAGCCATTCCGATGTTTCTTAGCAAGAAAGATCTGGATGCTGTGCTGCGGAAGTTTGCAAAGCCTGAACTATTGACCGAGATTGCAACCGATGTGGTTGATCTTGAACAGCTCCTCGGATCACTTACAAGGATAAAAGACCCAAGCATTGCAAAAACCACCCTTGTACCGCCAACAGAGTCTTTAGATTTCCTGAAGACACAGCCAGCAACTAAACAAAACGCAAATGAATCGCAAAATTTAAAGCCTTCACCTGGCTCAGAGGGGTCATCTTCCCCGATAGCAGGTGGAGGTAAGGTCAACGCAGCGGGTACAGTGAAAAAGCCTCTAAAGGTGCCGGCAAAGGCTCCAGCAAAGCCGGCGAAACCAAACAAGAAACAGCCGTAAAAAGTTGAATAGTCAACTACACTTTCCTAGTGCGTTGTTACGTGCATTACGATAGAACAAAATTATGCTAAAACCATTATCCGTACAGTTCGGCATTACGGTTCGACGCCTTCGCCAAGAGAAGGGGTTTGCGCAGGAAGAATTTGCTTACCACTGCGGAAT
The DNA here is from genome assembly GCA_030833025.1 of Armatimonadota bacterium. GTDB lineage: Bacteria > Armatimonadota > Armatimonadia > Armatimonadales > Armatimonadaceae > CAIRTT01. The sequence continues at coordinate 3,085 of JAURHZ010000037.1, read as the reverse complement.
CAACCGTACCTACATGACTGATGTTGAGCTCGGACGCCGCTCACCAACGATCGATATCTGCCGCAGAATCTGCCGCGGACTTGGTATCGAGCTGAGCGCATTTTTCATCGCACTTGAAGCGGATGGTTACACCGCTCTCCAAGACGATGGAACATCCAGCGAATAACATCGCTCCGTCATCCATGCCCACTCGTTAGGATGCCTGAAAGCAGGCGCAAGCCGGTGGGCACTGGTTTCTTACTAGCACTAACCTCCCAAACACCACATAGGTAGGCGCGACACCAATAGTTTTTCCGCAGGCGATGTATGCGAAAAATCGCGCCTGGTTTCCTGTAGATTCAGTAGGAATCCGTCACCGTGGGGTCACACTTACATAGGTCGATTTACTCGTCAACCCGACCTTTCCACTTATCTTCGCAGACACCGATTTGCTCACGCCCAGTGAGCTTGCGGTGAACACAATCGATGTTTTTCCTGCAGGCACAGTCACGCTGGCAGGGACTTTCACGGCAACATTCCCTGATGTCAACAGCACAGCTGTCCCACCTGCCGAGGCGGCACCCGTGATCGTAACCGTTACATCAACGGCATCACCGCCCACAACCGTCGAGCGACTCGCCGTGATGGCACTTTCCACCGGTGGAACTACACTCACACTCGTCGATTTCTTAAGCGCTCCCACCTGAGCAACCACTAATCCCGCTGACCGAATGGCTACCGGCACCGACCTGATTGTAAAGATGGCAGTTGTTGCACCTTCTGGTATCTCAACGACAGATGGTACCTGTACTGCAGGGTTTGTCGTGGATAAAGGAACCAACAACCCACCAGCCGGTGCCGCTCCCGTCAATAACACGGTCCCTTGCTGCGCCACACCACCCGTCATCGATGTCTGCTGTACTTTGACCGATACCAAGGCTGGCGGATTCACCGTAAGCGATTTTGACTTTGCCAATGCGCCTGCGGTCGCAGTAACACTCACGATGACTCTATCCCGAACGGGACGAGAGCCGATCGTAAAGGTCGCACTTGTCGCACCACTGGGAATATGGACTACAGCTGGCACATTCACGATGCTCTGACTGCTGCTGAGCTGGATGTCCACTCCCGAGCCAGGCGCAGGAGCCCCAAGAGTAATCATCCCAGTTGCCGATCCACCACCGGTAAGCGTAGTAACACCAAGCGACAGCAATGCAACATCGACTGGCGAAACCGTAAGCGGAACCGTCAGCTCTGAAAGACCATCCGAAGCCCGGAGCAACACACCTGTTCGCACACTTACATTGGCAGCGCTAACTAAAACGACTCCTGATGCCTGCCCCTCGACAATGTGAATCACCGTCGGAAACGAAAGGGTTCCAGTTGTTTCCGACAAGTGAACATCAACCCCACCAGGCCCTGCAGGTCCCGTCAAGCGAACTAAGACAGGCGTCGTCGCCCGAGCGGCAAGATCATTGAATTCTGGTTCCAAGGCCGAAAGTGTCGTTGGAACAACCAACACCGCTGCCCCACCCGTGGTCCCATAGAAATCTGCAGTGACCGCGATTGCTGTATTGCTCAGCACCACAGGTGCCGCTATACGTACATCCACCTGTGTCGCACCCGCGGCAATCACAACAGACGACGGGACAGACAAGCGGGTATCGTTCGCAGCTAGTCCAACCAACAAGCCACCAGTCGGTGCAGGAGCACTAAGTGTTAGCTGAAGCGACATCTCTTGCCCAGAGACAACAACAGTCGGCGTAAACGCAACACTCTTTAGCTTAGTAGCAAGGACGGATAGATCGACGCAAACGCAATCCGTATCTGTGGATGCCTTGATCTGATATCCACCGGCTATGCACATTGCATCAACAGTAATACTAAATTCAGCATCCGTCTTACCGGCATCGATGTGTACGCTTGATGGAACGACAATCCCTGCAATATTTGATGCGAGGATGACATCTAACCCGGCATCACCAGCTGGTTGCTCAAGAGAAACAACACCCTTCGTAACACCACCAGGAGCGATCGTTGTCAGGCCTAGCCTCACACCAGCTAACATCGGAGGCTTGACCGTAACTGGAACCGCAAGCGTCTGACCCTGTACCGTTGCACTTACATCGCCGCGTGTCGTTGACCCAACCGCGGCAGCCAACCCCGTCACCGAAACCGTTGACATCCCCCCAGGGATTTGCACACTGCCCGGAAACCGCACCGCGGGATTACTGGATGAGAGCTCAACTACCACCCCACCAGCAGCCGAAATTCGGTCAAGGGTAATTTCAGCTGTTATCGAATCACCGCCCCGGAGGATAACTTTGCTCAGTCGTACGCCCACCAGCTCGACTGCATTCGACAACACCATCGCCTGATACGCATTCACTAATCCGCCGGATGCCACTTTGCCCGAGAGACCACCGATGGGCGTCACGGATGCAAGCAATGCAGACTTTATTTCCGCAAAGCTCCACTCTGGACGATTTTCATGGAACAGAGCTGCAACCGCAGTCACCATCGGCGTTGCCATCGATGTCCCAGAAAGTGTTGTATAGCCGCTTGCCGCTTTTGCTTGCGGATAGGTGGATGTAATCGATGATCCAGGAGCGGCGATATCAACGGTAAGAAGGCCACGATTTGAAAAGGATGAGAGAGCACCAGTCGATGTCGTACTAGCAACAGAAACGATATTTGGGACATCGTAGGATGCTGGATAAAACGGGGTGGCGTCATTATCGGTGCCGTTGTTTCCTGCGGCTGCCATTAGGAGAACATTTCCCTGAACACCGGCGGCATCGATTGCAGCTTTACAGAAGCCACTGTAATTTGCGCCACCAATGGATGCATTAGCGATAGATATTCCATTTCGTACGCAATATTCGAGTGCAGCAATCATCCAGCTTGTGAAACCACTACCATCATCCCCAGCGACCTTAAGCGGAACAATTGCTGCATCCCAGCAGATACCCGTGACGCCAATTGCGTTGTTTCCCTGTGCGGCGATGATTCCAGAGACATGAGTACCGTGTCCATGACCATCCGCAGGGTTGTTATCTCCATTGCCACGCAATGTGCCTGGGCTGGTGTACGTAAAGTCCCAGCC
>JAURHZ010000379.1 GCA_030833025.1 Armatimonadota bacterium | reverse complement strand
GGAAGAGGAGCTCACGCTCGCCCGGACGCGGCGTCACGCTTGTCTCAGGCGTTCCTAGGTATTCAAAGACACGCGCTTCTGGCGGGAGAATTGTGCCGCCACTCTGGAGGCTATAGACGCCAAAACCACCTGCATCGTATTGCACAAAGCCAACAAAGCCTTGGGCTCCTGGCTGACTTGCGGATGCAAACCCATTTCCTCCCCAAGGGGCTTGCACGACGGGGACAGGACCGGGATCATTTAGGGAGTCTGTGCGGTGGATGAGGAAGAAGTAGCTGTTTTGCCTCAGGGATGACGCATTTGTGACCTCGCCCCTGTAGACGGCACGGACGCGTAAGAGGACGGCGGATCCTTCGGAACCAGCAGGGACGCGTGCGCAGCTTGTGGCGGCAAATCCAGCTGCCGAGCTGATGGCAACCGTTATGAAAGAGCGTCGGTTCACGGCTGAAGTGTAGCAGATAGAAAGTCGAAAGGCCGTGCTGCGGGAGCAGCACGGCCTCCTACCGGGCGGGGGACCCGGGAGGTTGACTAGCAATTAGCGAACAGGGAAGCCAGCCTGATCGAGAATCTGCTGACCCGTTGGGTAGTAGCTCTTGCCCCAGAGGAAGTTGTTTGGGTTGATCGTGGTGTCAAACTTGAAGAACTTCGAATGGCCATCTGCGAATACGTAGTTGGAACCACCGGTGTGGCGGCCTGGCTCCATAAAGCGGATGTGGTATCCGGCATCGGCCGAGACAGTGCGGCATCCACCGGTACCATTGGATGCGTTGCTATCCGATGGTCCACCCCAGCCAAGTGCGCCTTCCGCTTCACGCTTGGTGATGGCGTAGATTGGTCCTGTTGCATCCGCAACGTTCTGACCTGCCCATGCGCCACCAGCTGCAGTGCGCATCATCGCGTTGACTGGGCGGTGTGACTTGTTGCGACGCTCAGTATTGGTTTGGCCGGTTGAGCCTAGGAAGATGCAGCTCAGGTTGCTGGTCATTTCTGCGATTGCAATGACATCCGCTGGGGCATCCACAGCGGCGACCGAGACGATGTTAGGAGCATCCTGTGGACCGCGCTTGCGTGGGAGGATAGCGGAGTTTGGGATGTAGGACAGGCGTGGAACCTGTGCTTCGCATCCAATGGTGGCTACATCCAGCCAGTTAGCGCAGGGTGGGTTGTCTGGGCGAAGTCCCTTGTTTGGATCAGATGGGCAAACCCAGACCTGCTCGTTCTTGATGTACGGATGAATCATCGCTGTGAAGTGAACGTAGCCACCTGCGGATCCACCGTTTGTTGTGGCCGTGTTGTTCTTGTAGAAGTAAGCGGTTGGGTAAGTCTCATCGTAGTCTTGGGTGTACATCATCAAACCAAGACCAATTTGCTTTTCGTTCGAGAGGCAGCTAGCAGCGCGCGCCTTTTCACGTGCCTGAGCAAAGACAGGGAAGAGGATGGCTGCAAGGATTGCGATGATGGCGATAACGACCAAGAGCTCGATGAGCGTAAAGGCGTTCCGGTGGCTGCGGATTGCGTTCATATGTATTTCTCCGTGTACGTTGACACGCTAGGGTAGACCTGCGTGAAGTTGACGACCGGCAGAATACGGGGCTGAACGGAACCTACTGTTATGAAAACGTTATGGGAAGTTTATGGCGTTATTAAGGATGATGTCACTTTATGAACAGTCAAATTCCAAACATAACGGTTGTTTAAGTCAAACAATGTACTGACTTAATCTACTTTCGGCATGTGAGTGATTTCGATGTTTCATAGTTGAAACCTTGCGCAAAAAAGAAAGGCCGTGCTGCGTGAGCAGCACGGCCTCCTGCCGGATGGGGGATCCGGTAGGCTTCTTACCGATTAGCGAACTTGGATGCCATTTTGGTCGAGAACTGGCTTGTTACCAGCAGTGTAGACCTGCTTGCCCCAGAGGAAGCCGTTAGGGTTGAGGGTCTGCTCAAGCTTCATCCACTTGGAGTGGCCATCTGCGAAGGTGTAGCAAGATCCACCAGTGTGGCGATCAGCCTGAGTGTAAGCGATGTGAAGTGCACCACCTGCATATCCAGGAGCCTTACAAGCTGCAAATGCTGCGTTAGCCAGTTGTGGGGTAACTGCATAAACAGCACTCAGCTGGTAATCAGCAACCGCTTCACCCTTCCACGTTCCACCAGAAGCACTGGTCATGAAAGCATTTGTGGAGCGGTGGGATTTGTTGACA
>JAURHZ010000378.1 GCA_030833025.1 Armatimonadota bacterium | reverse complement strand
ACTGGATTGTGACTGCGGTTGCGGGCGTGGCCTGCGGCATTATTGCAAAGTGGAAGCGCTAGTTACGCATCTATCGTAATCGTGAGTCCAGGTCCGGGTTTTGGGTAGAGGATACGAGTCGCTCCTGCATCCAAGAGTGCCTTCACCGTACGTTCCTTGTCAAAGGTTACGGCTAGCACCGTCCCGCCTTGTCCAGCTCCAGCCAGCTTTGCGGCGAGTGCACCACCATTCATCGCGGCGGCGGCGAGGCGGTCACAGGCATCTCCGCTTGCACCCAGCCGCTGCTGGATCTGCAGATTCTCATTCATCGATGCCGCCAATGTCTCCCAGTCGCCATTTAGCAGTGCAGACTTTCCGTGACGGGCTAGCGCGGCGAGGTGTGTATATGCATTTACGACCTCTGGGTCGCCATCGAGCCAGCGGAGTCGCACGGGTTTATGCGCGGTGCCAGAGTGGTGCGCAACACCGGTGTTTGCGAGGACAAGCGGAAGGTCATCGGTGCCGCCGGGGATAAGGTCAGCGAGTGGCTCAATCGTAGCGAATGGCATCGTGTCTGCTGCAAGGTGGGACCCTTTGTCCCGGAAGTCGATGTAGTTAAACCCGCCGAAGACAGCCATGTACTGGTCCTGAAAACCGCAAATAACACCGAGCTGGTTGTACTCGATATTGCGAATGGCTTCGGCGATGGAGTGCTTCACCAAGCTTTTGCCTGCTGTCAGCGCACCATAAACAGCGGCCATCAAGGCGGTAGAGCCGGCAAGGCCAGCTTGCATCGGGATATCTGTCTGTGTCGTCAGCGTGAAGCCTTGACCTGCGGGTGGGATGGCTATATTCATCCCGCGGAGGACCGCTTTTGCTAGGTCCAGACGGTCACCTTTTGGTTCAAGGTCATCGGTAGTCCGGATGACTTGCGAGACGGCACCGCCATCCGCTTGGAGAGTGATGACATCTGCGGATTCCAAAATAGCCGTCGCGCGCTCGGAGAGAGAGCAGCTGAGAACGCTGCCACCATACATATCGGTTGGGTTTCCAAGCACTCCGCAGCGGCCGGGGGCCGTGGCAATCACACGCATTTTCGAGTCATCCTTGCACTGATCAGGGCGATAACCCAGTATACGGATGCGCAGCCTATCTTGCCGAAGGCTTGCCGTCAGGCTATACTCGATTCGGTGCGTGCGTAGCTGTATGCACATTCCGTCGTGTGGCCAAGTGGTGAAATGGTAGACACGTCCGCCTCAAAAGCGGATGCGAAAGCGTGTCGGTTCGAGTCCGACCTTGGCTATTCGACGCATGCAGTGCGGTCCGCTCCTTGAAAGGAACCGGCGCATGCGACGTTTATCAAGCCTCCCTCCTGTAGCGTGGATTGCCATCTGTGCAGTTCTCTTCCTTGGGGTCATTCTTGTCACAAACAAGCCATCCTCTTCTGTTTTTGAAGGTTACGAAGCATCGGATGGCCCAACGTATTCCGTTACGACCCTAGATGGCAAAGAAGTCTCCAATGAGTCCCTCAAGGGCAAGGTTGTGTTGCTGAATGTCTGGGCATCGTGGTGCGGCCCATGTCAGGCAGAGTTCCCAGACCTGATTGAGCTTCAGGAAAAGTATGGCGACAAGGGCTTTACGATTGTCGGGCTTGCTTGGAATGATGAAGAATCCAAGGTTCGTGCGATGGTAAAGGACCGTAAGCTGAACTATCCGATTGCGATGGCTGGTCCTGAGATTGGGGATGCGCTTGGTGGCCTTCAGTCGATTCCGGTCAGCATTTTGATCGATCAGGATGGCAAGACGCGCTATGGAGCGGTTGGATTCGATCCCAAGGATCGTCCAAAGGATAAGTATGGTCGTATGATTCGCCACTTGCTCAAAATCAAAGAGTAGTCGCTTTCATCGTTGCTTGAAAACACCACCTAGATTATTCAATCTGAGTGGTGTTTTTCTTTTTCTCTTTCAGGGGGGAGCTTGCGAACCCTGTTCAGATGAGGCACTTTGAATTGATACGCCACTTACTCAAACTTAAGGAGTAGAAGGGTTTCTACTAAAAATAAGGCCCCACCTGTTGCAGCGGCGATGTGTGGTGTTTTTCTTGTTGAATACGTTTTCACTTTATTCGTTTCACCGATTCCACTTCAGTCACCAACACAGCCTCCCGGGTTAAACTACACACCATGCGAGTACGAAAAGCCGTTATCACTGCCGCCGGGCGCGGAACCC
>JAURHZ010000377.1 GCA_030833025.1 Armatimonadota bacterium | reverse complement strand
TTGCATTCAGGACATCCATGATCTTCTGAAAACGGCTGACCGTTCGTGCTGTCCATTCAGCAGTTGGGACGTCACTAGCAGGGGGAATCCACGTGCAGCAACGCTCGCTACCAACCGCAACCGCGGCCGCCACACGCTCTGCAAACCCCACCATGCCTTCATCAAACTTTTCATCCGAGCTGCGCCACTCGACATCAAGGCCAAACACCGCTGGAACCACGTTTAGGTCAATAAGCCGCTGCGTTACTCTTTGAAGGCCAAGCTCATTAATGGCATCCAATGCGCCCTGAGCCCCGAAGTCAAAGCCATCAAATCCCGTCGTGGATGCCAGCTCAGCAAAGTCGAAGAACGACAGTCGCGCGGCTCCAAGACCCGCACCACATAGCGAAACCCGCATCTACTTTCCTCCCGCAAAGAGGAGACAGACAGGTGCAGGAACGGTGATATCCGTACCCGTCGCGGTTAGGTTGCCAGTGATTTGGTCGATCTTGAAGACAGAGATGTGGTTTGAGTTCTGTCCAGCGACCAAAAGGAACTGACCACCAGGAGCGATTGCGAAGTTACGAGGCCACTTCCCTCGTACCCCTTCCGTTCCCGCAAGCGCAATCGCACCCGTTTTGCCATCTGTTTTCATAATCGCAATCGAGTCATGCCCACGGTTTGATCCATACACAAAGCGGCCATTCGGATGCACATGAATGTCAGCACAGTAGCTCTTCCCAGTGAATCCAGTAGGGACTGTTGGGCAGCTGGAAACCTGTTTTGCCGTTCCTGTACGGGCATCCCATGCAAAAGATGTCACCGTATTGTTCAGCTCGCCGATGACATAGACGTACTTGCCATTTGGATGGAAGGACACGTGACGAGGTCCACAGCCGGCTTTCAAGGAGATGGTTTTGTCCATGTGCGGAACCAGCGCACCACTACTGTTTTGCGAATAGACGAAGACCTTATCTGCTCCAAGGTCAGCAACCAAGACCCACTTACCGCTTGGGTCAACATTTGCCGAGTGGGCATGCGCGGCTTCCTGACGCGCCTTATCCGGACCGGTTCCACGCTGCTGAACTGTCGTACCAGGCTTCAGGCTGCCATCCGCGCCGAGACCTAACGATGTCGCCGTGCCGCTCGTGTAGTTGGCAACAAGCACATTTTTACCAGAACGATCCAAAATGATGTGGCATGGATGGATACCGAGCGACTTTTGCGTTGACTGCACCGTTAGGGATGCATCGGTGGGATCAACAGTAAACGATGTCACTTCACCCGTTTCGGTTTCATTGACTGCGTAGAGCACGGAGCCGGCGGCATTCAATGCCAAAAATGATGGACTCGCGGTCTTTGGGCCAGCGTGTAGCTTGCGCAGGGAACCATTTTCCAAATCAAAGCGATATGTGTAAATGCCCTCCGACTCATTTTTATCAGTGTATGTACCGACAAAAAGTACGGCAGTTTTCGCAGAAGATGTCATCCTAAGCTCCATTGGGTGGCGGGACAGCTACGTCTGCGTAGAGTCACACAGTGCCACGGTTTTCCAGTTATCAGATGTTATCCGCCGGGATTGCTCTCTGTCCCGGATAAGGAGCTTCAAATTTTGGAAACGACACACGGTTTCCTTCAGAGACATTTATTTGCAGCAAAACCTCGTTTGCATTATCTATCGATTGTCGATGCAAACATCGGCAGCGAGGAGGGGCCTGATGGATGATTTTTGTAAGAAACGTTGGTCATTTGACGCACCATCGATCGGAGCTGTGGAACTTTGCTAAACAACCGACAGGCACTTGTAAATCACCTGCATAGGCTGCACGACCAGCTGCAAAAGGCATTATTGGATGCCTTGACGGCTGCGGATGTGAAGTCAACTGTAGATGACCTGTCTGCAGTAGCCGATGTGCGTGGCGGCGACACCATCTACGCCATCGATACGATTGCTGAAGACATCATTGATGCGTACTGCGAAGAGTGGGCCGCTGCTGAAGGGCCACTTGTACTTATCTCCGAAGGTGTTGAAGATGCCGGGTGGAAAGTCTTTCCTCATGGTGCGCGTGAAGAGGATGGTCGTTTCCTGCTGATTTTTGATCCGATCGATGGTACTCGCAACCTGATGTTCAATAAACGCTCGAGCTGGGCGCTCAGTGGAATCGCTCCTAACAAGGGACGCGAGACGACGTTGCTCGACATCGAAGTCGCGATGATGACAGAGCTGCCAACTAGC
>JAURHZ010000376.1 GCA_030833025.1 Armatimonadota bacterium | reverse complement strand
ACAGGGTTACACAACCGTCGCTGGTTAGATGTGAAATTAAAGGATATGTTGCTGCATGAAACCTCTTTCGCACTGATGGTTATTGATATCGACCACCATGTCACGAGTGGCGTTTTTGGACATATCCGCATTGTGGATGGTCAACGTGCATCCACCAGTGAGCTCGTCCACGATTTGCTTGTCGTCCTTGGCATCCCGCTTTCGCCCCAGGTTGCTCAGTGCCTGATGTGCGGAATTTACACAGACACCGGAGGCTTTCGCTATCCATCCACAACTGCCGGAACCTACCTCATCGGGGCGGCGTTACGGGATGCTGGGGCGAATGCAGATGTCATCGTTGCAAATGTCTTTGAAAACCGAACGGAGGTCGCGCAGCGTCTCCTCGGTCGTGCATTAGTTCAAATGGGCCGAAGCGCTGGTGGAGCCATTGTGTGGAGTGTGATCACCCTAGATGACTTTGCGGCAACGGGCGCATTGGATTCCGAAACGGATGGTGTTTCGCACGCACTTCGCAGTGTCCGCGGGGCAAAAGTAGCGATTCTGATGCGCGAGCAGGCAGCCGGCGGGTTCCGGACAAGCCTTCGGTGCTCAGAAGGCATCGATGTATCGAAAATCGCGGCGCAGTTTGGCGGAGGTGGACATCGCCTCGCAAGTGGCTGCACCGTTCAGGCGACAACCGGGGATGATGCCCTTCGCCTTGTATTGGATGCACTCGCCGAGGCGGGAGTAAATTAAGTGCTGGAGTGGACATTTCTAGGGACAAGCGCCGGGTCTCCCAGCCGTACTAGAAATGTGTCATCCCTTGCGTTGCGGCTTCCACAGCGCAGTGAGTGGTGGCTGTTCGATTGTGGTGAGGGAACGCAGCATCAGCTTCTCAGGATGCCACACTTACGCCTGAGCCAGCTGACACGTATCTTTGTGACCCATCTCCATGGCGACCATTTTTATGGGCTGCCAGGGCTGCTTGCAAGCCGAGGACTTGCGCTTGGCGGTGAATCCAATGTTACGATTCATGGCCCGGATGGCCTTGGACGCTGGTTGAACATGACGCTCCGGATGACGGGAAACCGCCCAGCGTATCCGATTGTGAACGATGTGATTGCTCCTGGATGGTCGCTAAGCGAATACGGTTTTAAGGTCGATGTTTGCCCAACCGAGCACCGGACCGAGAGCTATGCGTACCGTATTCGTGAGGCAGACAACCCAGGTGCATTTGACATTGAGAAGGCAATCGCAGATGGACTTCCATCCGGCAGGCTTTTTGGGCAGCTGAAGGCTGGTGAGGTGGTTACGCTCCCAGATGGCCGCGTGATCGATGGATCTGATTATGTGGGTGAAACCAAGCGTGGGCGGATGACGGTTTATACCGGAGATACAAGACCATCGGATGCCATTGTGTCTTTTGCGACGGGTGCAGACCTACTCATTCATGAGGCGACGTTTCATTCGAGTGAGCAAGCGCAAGCCGAGAAGTCAGCCCACTCGACGAGCTTGGAAGCTGCCAATGTTGCATTACGTGCTTGCGTCAAAGAGCTTGTGCTAACGCATTTTTCCAGCCGCTACGATGCCGATACGGCACATCCTGGGATTGACGGACTCTTGCGGAATGCACATACAGTGTTTCCGAATACGCGTCTTGCGACTGACTTTCAGCGTTTTTCCATTCAGCGCCCAGACAGTATCTAGGCTTTTTCGGTGAGATAAGCGCAGAGCGCTTCCACCTGTCCATCGACGGACTTGTAACTCCGACTCTTTTCATCCATGCTAAGCAGCGCAGATGCCAACGCTGCCGCATCTGTGGGGTTTTCACGGACACTGGACAGTGGCTCGATGATGACTCGGATGGTGAAAATGTATGCAGGATGTTCGGGAATTCGGCGAATGACCTGTCGTTCGACACGTAGCCAAGCATCCCCGCCGGCGTAAGGTGGCTCGGCTACGCTCGGATGCGTATCAAGTGCATTTGTCGTCGAGATCCCCCATGCAAAACGGACAAACGGCCCCCTCTCGAGGAGCATTTGCTGAAGTTTTGGCGCGACGGCCAACGTCTTTTCCATGTTTGGCACGGGGATGTGCGTTGTGATGAACGAGCATCCGATTTTCTCTTCCGGTGCCCAGCGGCTTGGCGCCGCGATTGACATTAAGGCGTTGCGGTCACTACCATCTGGGTTGATTTCGAGAATCGCGATGTCTTCAGCGAGTGATAGCGCGAGGGCTT
>JAURHZ010000375.1 GCA_030833025.1 Armatimonadota bacterium | reverse complement strand
ACGGCAGCACGCTGCTTGCCAGCTGGCACTGGCGTGTAGTTGACCTGTGTTCCTTGACCAGCATGCTGATTGTTTTCAATCATTCCGCCGACGACTGCAAGTACATGCCGTAGCTCCATTGCCCGCTGCCCCATCACAGTGTTGTACGCTTCAGCAAGCATTTCATAGTCTTCGCCTGGCTTTGCGGCAGCCTTCACAAGGAAGCCCATGACACGGTCGATGTTCTTCAAACCTAAACGCGTTGCTTCAACGGTGTCATCTCCAAGGTCCTCACTCTGGCGAGTTGGATCCTCAGGCGATTGGTTTCCGAAACGAAGCATTGGATTCTGGGTCTGGCGATTTGCGATGGCCTTCAACGCTGGAAGTTCATCAGCAGGCGTTTTTGCACCAGGGATGGAACCGTAGCCATATTCGATTGCAAAGTAGTCATATGGACCAAGCTTTGGAATCAAACGAGCGCCATCACCCGGTTGTGACACGTAGTTGAAGCGACCGTAGTCCATAATGGACGACTCATCGCCCCACTTCTCAGTCCACTCCTTCGAGCGGAGCTGCTTGATGGAGAACGTGGACGATGCACGCATATTGTGCGGAAGTCCAAGTGTGTGTCCAACTTCATGCGTCACAACATATGCGAGGAGATCTCCTTGGAGGCTCTCCGGCAATGGGAGCTTTTGTGCACGTGGATCATTCGGCGAAACTTGCGCGAAGTACCAGTTGTTGCTCAGCTTGAGAACAGAGTGGAAGATCTTAGGAGATCCATTGAGAATTTCACCTGTCCGTGGGTCGGAAACATGTGGACCGTAGGCGTTCTCTACGCCACTTGGCAACCAGCGAATAACCGTGTAGCGAACATCATCCTGATCGAACTCAGGATCTTCGGCCTTTGTTGGAATATCGCGGCAAACGATGGCATTTTTGTAGCCAATCTTTTCGAAGGCTGCATTCCACTCTTCAACACCGCGCTTTACATATGGCTTCCACTTTGCCGGGATTTCAGAGCCAAGGTAATAAGTAATCGGGGTAACCGGTTCAGACATTGCTGCACGCGGATCCTTCTTCTCGAGACGCCATCGATCAAGAACCGTTATTGTCTTGACTGGGGCTTCCGATGTTCCAAACTCATAGTGGCTCGATGAGAACCAGCCAACGCGGGAGTCCGCTAGACGGGACATCATTGGCTTCTCAGGCAATGCAACGATTGAGTGATGCAAACCTACGGTGATTGCGTCCGTGCTGGCATCTCTCGACGGTCCATCGCTTCCTCGACGACCAAGTGGGCTTGCTCCACCGCCGCCTGCTACAAATGTAGCCGTCAGCTTGATCTCAATATTCTTAGGATAGGACTTCACGGAATCAATAAAGGTCCGGCTTGGGTCCATCCGGGATGCACCAATGGAAGACTTGGCAGAAAATTCAGCCATGTCTCCGGTGTAGACGTTTGTTACATCGATGACAACGGAGTCCTTATTTCCCGTTGTTTTGATGTCAAACGTTGCGATGATGGGCTCAACCTTTGCCATCATCAATGCTCGTGTCATGTCCCCCGCTGGGTCATCTGCGCGAACGGTGTGCGTAACTGAGCGGAGCAAAATCTTGTCACCACGGCGCTCAAAACGAACAACACGATCCTGAACTTCAGTTTGTCCAAAGCCATAGAACGTTGGCGACTTATCTAGCGTCGTGACCCACAACACTTCAGTCCCAAGCTTATCCGCAGGAATCTCCCAATAATACTTTTCGTCGATCTGGTGAGTCATAAAAAGACCATCATCAGACTTTGCATCCTTGGTGATGACATCCGCATATGGCTTCATCTTTGCAGGTGCACCAGCTGGTGCTCCTGGAGCGCCCGGTCCCTGCATTCCGCCACGTGGGAAACCGGCTCCCGGACCACCAGGGCCCTGTGCCGACGCACCAGCCAATATGGCAACACTCAAAACAACACTAAGTATCAGCTTTCCCTGCACGTTGAAACCTCGTTTCGTTTACAACAACCGATTTCGGCTGGATTTTCTAGGATACCGTACGCGGTACGAACCTAGTAATTATTCGCGGCATTTACGTTTTCCCCGCCGTATTCGGCAAGGAGAGCGATTCCGCCGGATGTTCCAAGGCGAGATGCACCAGCATTAACAAGCTCGGCTGCAAATGCAAGCGACCGGATGCCCCCTGCTGCCTTCACGCTCACCGCATCTGTGACGGCTTGCCGCATTAGGGCA
>JAURHZ010000374.1 GCA_030833025.1 Armatimonadota bacterium | reverse complement strand
TTTCAGGAATAAGCCCAGGCATACATAGCCGGGACACGTGTAAACACAGGCGTGTGCGTTAGTCAGGTCAAGGGCTTGTGCCACTAGTGCAGAACGCATCATGAGACCCAAAGTTACTTTGAACACCCGCTCCGATGCGTGAATCGATCTGGCAGACTACAGCGGCAAAAACGACAGCCGTGTGACGCAATAAACGGCGCACGCGGCGGCGCATTAGTGACCTGAATCCACTCCGGGATGCTCCACGGCGACGATGCGTCAGAACATCAATGTACGAGTTGGAGACAGATCGGCGAAGCTGTAGCGCTGACCAGTTTGCGATGCCATTCGTGGAACATTGCGGGACAACACATGCCCGCACGAGGATTATCAGGGCAATTACGATGAGTCGAAACCTAATGGAAACTTCCAAAAGCCGTGGCAATGTGTGCATTCTATTGCCGTCAGTGCTCATCCGCAGATGGAACTATACCGCTTAATTCGATTCTGTGTACTCTGTACAGGCGATGTCGGTCGTCACCTAGTACCGAGGCGCTATCCGATAGAGCTGCACGCTCGTTCCAGTGCTTTGCATTAAGCCGGGCATCTGACCAAGGGATTCATCCTGAACGGTATTGTCGGCTCTGAGCGTCCAGCGTCGAACAGTCCCAGGCCGGAACCCGGAAACAACAAAGCGCACTTGCTTATCACCGGCAGTTTTGTTGATGACCATTATCGTGAGGTGTCCTGTTGTTCTATCGATGGCTGAGAACGCTGAGAGGTCATCTGGGTTCGGGATGCTGGCAGAAACACTTGCATCCCCAAATCCAAGACCACTACCGCCGGCATTCCGGTATAGCTGCATCGCCTTCCACGTAATCGAACCTTCCGCAGGAGCGACCCAACGGCACCCAAGGTCCAGAGCCTCGCGCCCAAAGATGCCCAAAATGTCGGCTTGCGTCGTCGCGCCATTTATATGACCATCAGCTCCCCAGCAGTACTCTGTTATCCCGGTCTTCGTGCCCGGGTAGTTCCGCCTAACGAGGTCCTTCATGCGCGGAATAAGGCGAACCGTGTCGTTTATCCATGATTCGTCTCGGTAGCCAAGATCCCAAAGCGCACGGGTTGAACGGTTTCTACGGAGGCACATCGCAGGACTTGTGTCATTAGAAAACTCGCCGCCCTGTGGGTAGTAGTGAAGGGTGAAGTAGTCCAGCATCCGTTGTCCAGTGGTCAGATGGTGACTTCGAAACTGTTGGAGATAAACCGTCAGCGGGTCGCGGCCACCGTACCGGGTCCGATCTGGCATCGGGCTGCCCCACCCAAGCGTCTGACCAATCTGAAAATCGCGGGGGCTGTAGAAGTAACTCGACCACCCCCACTCTTCCGGTCCACAAATGGCGGTGCCAGGGGCATTGACGCGGATCACCTTAGCGGTTTGTAGCGAGCGGTTGAACAGCTCCTGTGATGTCGGTGCGGTTGGGACTACATCGCGGTGCGTGAATGCCCAAAGTCCAGGCTCATTGTCGAGGAGCCAATACTTTACATTTGGTCGGTCGGTTGTAGTGGATGTAATCCAGGTCGCAAAGCTGGCCGGGGATGTCGGAATATTTGCATCATTTGGATCATTCCCTGTGATTGGCTCACCATTAGTGCGCGTTCCGTTTCCGGCATCCGGACACCACTGCCAGTCATTGCTCTGCTGCGCACCGTACTTAGCTATGGAATACGACCAGGTCTTTGCGCGCCCCGAACCAAGCTTCGCCACCCAGCCAAGCATCGGAACCGTGAGCATCGCATCCGCACCCGCGGCAGCTGCTGTGGCTGCAAAGTCACGGGTATAGCCGCCGGGGGTGTCTGCACCCATCGGGATGCTCTGGAAGTACCAATCTGACCCTTTGTTGTCGGCATTTTGTTGCGGGTTGTAGCGACTCGCATTGTTGCCGCCCCAGCGGTCAATGGTGCATTTGATGCCAGCGCCACCCGATTGTGCGTAGCTTGCGCCATAGATTCCCGGTGAGATGATATGGGTGATGCGTTCGGCACGGATGCGGATTTGTATCATTGCTTTCGTCCTTAGAGCGGGTTCCCGGACTTTGAATGGACATCATTGTCCGGAGTCATTGTCGCCTAACTTTTGATACGGACCAACAGCCATTGTGCTGATTCTAGTAATTCTACGAGGGTTATCGACCTCAGAGATTTCAGCCATCCTATGAAATCAGCGGCCAAACAAGGTAGGTTCTGC